>JADCGM010000373.1 GCA_020249025.1 Alphaproteobacteria bacterium | reverse complement strand
TCCTTGGACAGTCCAAAGAAGGAAGTTCTCACCGGCAGGGCACCTACTCCAAGCACCACCCCGCGGGGGGCGGCATCATCTCGGAATCAGGGGGCGGATATTTCTCTGAACGAGGGGGCGGCATCATTTCGGAATACGGGGGCGACATCCCTCGGAATCGGCAGAATGGGTCGCCCGAGGTCGCCCGGAAGCGGCGGACCCAATTGGGGAACACCGCTGTAATCGCGCGGCAATCCGGCCAGGCCATCGGCGGTCGACCGATTATCGGTCGAGTAAAGTTCGTCCGCCGGCCTCCCCGCGTCGCCGGTCTGGAGCGCATAGATCAACGCGGCGCCGATTCCGACGCTCGCCACGAGTCCGAGGCCGGCGAGCACCTTGCGCGAGAGCCGCGTAACGCGCGGCGCATCCGCGCGCAGCCGCATCGGGGCGGCCGCGTCGTCCGCCGACCCGGTCAGCGGCGCCTCGTCTTCTTCTTTCCGGGGTTCTGGCTCGCTCACGACGCCGGCCTCCCATCGGTGCGGACGATCCGGACGCGCTTCTGGCGGTCGCCAGCGCCGAAACGCAGCTCCGCGGCCGCGAACAGCCGGTCGACGATCATGTAGTTGGCACGGACGCGGTAGTTCACGAGCTCGGAGGTGTTGCCCTCCGGACCGACCACAAACAGCGGCGGCATCTCGCCCTGACCGATGCCACGCGGAAACTCGATGAAGACCTGGCGTCCATCATCGTAGGCGCGCAGTGGCCGCCACGGCGCACGATCGCCTTCGATGGCATAGCGGAAATTGATGTTGGCGAGGTCGACGCCGGTGGCGACGGGACTGCTGGCCTCGGCCTGCGCGTTCTGGCGGCGCAGCGCGATGAGCTGATCCTGCGGATACTGCCAGGACACCGAAGCCATATAGGTGCGCTCGGTCGAGCGCAGCTCCATGTGGTAGGTGCGCAGATTGGTGTTGATGATGAGATTCGTCATCAAGTCGGCGCGGGTCGGCTTCACCAGGATATGAACTTGCTGGGTCGCGCCCGAGCCGCTCACCGTGTCGCCGATGATCCAGCGAACCGTGTCGCCGGCGGCGACCGGGCCGGAGCCGACCAGTTGCTCGCCCGGCTGAAGAGCGATGTCGGTGATCTGGCCGACGGCGGTGTAGACCTGATAGAGCGCGCCGCCGGTATAGGGATAGACCTGCATGGCGTTGATGAAGCCATCGCGGACCGGCTGCACACGCGCGGCGGCGTTGGCCTGATTAACGCGGGCTGTCGGATCGGTAGGCTCAGGCGTGCCGCGGGACGGCTCGACGGGCTTCATCTGACCGGGGAGTGGCAGAGGTCGCGGCAGCTCGACCACGCGCACGGGAACCGGAGGATTGGCGCTCAGCGCCGCTGGCACGGCGTCATCATAGGAGATCTCTGGCGGCCTGTTCGCCGTGGCGCAGCCGGCGAGCGCCGACGTGCACAGCAGGAGAACCGCAAATGTGGACGTGCGAGAAGCCGGATTTCCGGCTTTACGGAAAGACGGCTTCATTGCCCAAGCTCCCGTGACCAGTTGATGGCGTTGACGTAGATGCCGAGCGGGTTGGCGCGCAGCCGATCGGCGTTGCGTGGAACCTGCACGACGATGGTGAGGATGGCGGTCCAGCGGGTCGTCTCGGCGAGCTGGCCGTTCTCGTACCGGCGCTCGACCCAGGCGACGCGGAAACTGTCCGGCGAGGCCCGGATGACGCTGGAGACGTCGACGGCGATCTGTTGTCGGCCGACCTTGGTAAAAGGGTCGTTGGATCGCGCGTAGTCGTTCAGCGCCATCGCGCCGCGGTCGGTCGTGAAGTCGTAGGCGCGCAGCCAGTTCTGCCGAACGATGATGGCGTCGGACGGAATCGAGCGGACCTGCTCGATGAAGCGCGCGAGATGAAAAGCGATCTGCGGATCGGTGGGACGATAGTCGGCGACCGCTGGCGCCACCGCCTGCGCTTGGCCGAGCCGGTCGACCTGCACAACCCATGGCACGATCGTGCCGCGGGCCGATTGCCAGACAAGCGCCGCCGCGAAACCAGCGGACAGGATCAGCGAGCCGAACGCCATGAGCCGCCAATTCTTCGCCTGGACGCGCGCGGCGCCGATGCGCTCGTCCCAGACCTGCGCGGCGCGCTGGTAAGGCGTCTCAGGTTCTGGTGGTTTGCCGTAGTGAGTAGAAGGTCGTTTGAACATCAGCGATCGCCTTGAGAGAGGTTGATAGAGGAGCCGCCGCCATGGCTGTCACCGCTGCGAACGGCGTGGGCGGCCGCCGTCACACCGTGGCTCAAGGCCTGAGAGCGCTTCATGCGCTGGGCCCAGGCCGGCGGCCCGTCAGCCGCAGCGGCCGGCGCAGCATCGGCCGCGAGCCCGCCGATCGTGCCCATGGTCGATGTGCCACCCGTCGCGGCGAACGCGGACTTGGCGCCATCGGAGAAGCTCGACTTCATGCCGTCTGCTGCCCGGGAGGCCGCGCGACGCAGCGGTGAGCTGGCGGCCGCGCCAGCGGCGCGAGCAACGCCACCGAGTCCAGATCCGACGGCGGACACGCCCGACTGGCCGGCAGCGCCGAGGCTGTAGGCCGTCGAGGCGCCACCGGCCAGGGCCGCTCCCCCTCGAGCGGCAGCGGCAGTTCCGGAAAGAGCAGCGGCGCCGCCGCGAAGGGCCATTCCGCCAGCCGCGCCGGCCGCGACCAGAGCGCCGCCCGCCGCGAGCCCAGTTCCGACGGCCGCGCCGGCGCCGAGCTGCGGACCGCCAGAGACGAGGCCGTTGGCGATGCCAGGGCCGAAGATTCCGAGGCCCAGCAGCGAGAGCGCGGCAAGCACGATCGCCATCGCCTGGTCGATCGTCGGTGTCTGGTTCGCGAAGCCGGCGGTGAACTGGGAGAACAACGTCGAGCCGATGCCGATGATGACGGCGAGCACCAGAACCTTGATGCCGCTCGATATGACGTTGCCGAGGACGCGTTCGGCCATGAACGCGGATTTGCCGAACAGGCCGAACGGGATCAGCACGAAGCCCGCAAGCGTCGTCAGCTTGAATTCGATCAGGGTGACGAAGAGCTGGACGGCGAGAATGAAGAAGGCGAGCAGCACCAGCGCCCAGGCGAACAACAGGCAGGCGATCTGGATGAAGTTCTCGAAGAAGGCGATCCAGCCCATCAGGTTGGAGATGGAATCGAGCAGCGGGCGGCCGGCGTCGAGGCCGGTCTGCGCAACGCGGCCGGGGCGCATGAGATCTTCGACGGTAAATCCAGTGCCCGACGCCTTCAGGCCGAGCCCCGCGAAGCTCTCGAACACGATGCGCGCGAGGCTATTCCAATTGCCGATGATGTAGGCGAAGACGCCGACGAACAGCGTCTTCTTGACCAGGCGCGCCATGATGTCGTCGTCGGCGCCCCAGCTCCAGAACAGCGCGGCCAATGTCACGTCGATGACGATCAGCGTCGTGGCTATGAACGCTACCTCGCCGCCGAGCAGGCCAAATCCGCTATCGATATAGCGGGTGAAGACCTCCAGGAATTGGTCGATGACGCCGGTGCCGCCCATGGATCACCGCCCGTCGTCATGCTGCGGCGACGTCGGCGCTGGCGCCGGCGCAACGCCGAGGAAGCGGTCGCGGGTTGCGGCCCAGGTGCGCAGGCATTCGGCATCGCGCGCGGCGGCCTCGCCGAGCAGTTGGCACCGCCGCTGCGCCTGGCGCAGCGGATCGGCCGGCGTGACTTCAACTGGCCGCAACGCTTGGCCGGCCGGCTCTTCCTCTTTCCGGGACATCTCGATCGCCGTCGCCGTGATGGCGACGGCGACGAAGACGACGGCGCCAAGGCGCGCCAAGAGCTTGCCGTCCATGACACGATCCTCTTGCGGGGCCTTAGTTGCCATTCGGGAACATGCGGGCGTTGCCGGGCTGATAGCCGCTGCCGGGGGTCAGGAAGCGGCGGCGCTGCTCGCGACCCTGCTCGGCTGCCGCCGCGCGTTCCGCTTCGGTCAGTGCCTGAGCCCGGCCGTTCGCAGCGACGACAGCCGTGAGATCGGCGAGCTGCTGGGCCTGGAGCGCGAGGAGCTGATTGCCGGCCTGCGCCGCCTGCAAGGCGCCGGTAGCGCCCTGACTCTGACCAATGAGCGCCGACATCTCGGCGCGGTTGGTGTCGATGTTGCCGACGACACCGGCCTGCACGCGCATGGCGTCCTGCAAGCCGCCGACGGTGTTCTGCCAGCGCTCGCGCGCCTGCGAGACGAGCTGCTGGTCGGAGGCAGACATCGACGCATTGCCGTAGGTGGAAGTAAAGGCCTGGTCGATCTGCTGGACGTCGTAGGCGATGCGCTGCGCCTGGCCGAGAAGCTGCTGCGTCCGCTGCACGGACTGCTGCAACCGCTGAAGCGAGGAGTAAGGCAGGCTTGCGAGATTGCGCGCCTGGTTGATCAGCATCGTCGCTTCGTTTTGAAGCGAGGTGATCTGATTGTTGATCTGCTCCAGGGCGCGGGCGGCGGAGAGAACATTCTGCACGTAGTTCGTTGGGTCGTAGACGACCCATTGCGCGGATGCCGGCTGGACCATCACGGGCGACATCGCCACGGGAATGGAAAGGATCGACGCGGCAAGAAGCGCCGCGCGTGAGCGACGGAAGATCATGGCTGAGTCTCCAGGTTGTTGAGGTCGGGAATGAGGTCGGACGCCCAGGCGACGCCGCGCAGCCGCAGCCAGGCCGGCAGGAAGCCCTCGCGGCCATGCTCGGCGATGGTGCGCTCGAGGGCGGCCTGGTCGGTCTTCGACGAGGCGGCGCACAGTGCCAACGCAACGTCGGACAGGCCGAGCTCGAACAGCCGGTTGCCGCGGCGGGACTGGCAGTAATAGTCGCGCTTGGGCATCGCGCGGGCGAGGATCTCGATCTGGCGGTCGTTGAGGCCGAAGCGCCGGTAGATCGCGGTGATCTGCGGTTCGATCGCGCGCTCGTTCGGCAATAGGAGCCTGGTCTGGCAGCTCTCGATGATGGCGGGCGCAATCGCCGAACTGTCGATGTCGGAAAGCGACTGGGTGGCGAAGACGACGGAGGCGTTCTTCTTGCGCAGCGTCTTCAGCCATTCGCGGAGCTGACCAGCGAAATCCTCGTCGTCGAGCGCCAGCCAGCCTTCGTCGACGATGAGCAGCGTGGGGCTGCCATCCAGGCGATCCTCGATGCGATGGAACAGGTAGGCGAGCACGGCCGGCGCCGCGCCCGTGCCGATCAGGCCCTCGGTCTCGAACGCCTGCACAGAGGCTTCGCCAAGATGCTCGTTCTCGGCGTCGAGCAGGCGACCATAGGCGCCTCCGACGCAATAGGGTCGTAGCGCCTGTTTGAGGTCGTTCGATTGAAGGAGGACTGCAAGCCCGGTGATGGTGCGTTCGCTAACAGGCGCGCTCGCGAGCGAGGTCAGCGCCGTCCAGATATATTCCTTCACCTCCGGCGCGATCGTCACGCCCTCGCGCTGCAGGATCGCGACGATCCAATCCGCCGCCCACGCGCGTTCCGGCACGTGGTGGATGCCGGCGAGCGGTTGCAGCGACACGCTGTCGGCCGCGCCCTCGGTCAGCCCGCCGCCGAGATCGTGCCAATCGCCGCCCATGGCGAGCGCCGCGGCGCGGATCGAGCCGCCGAAATCGAAGGCGAAGACCTGCGAGCCCGAATAGCGCCGGAACTGAAGCGCCATCAGCGCCAGCAGCACAGACTTGCCGGCGCCGGTCGGCCCAACGACGAGCGTGTGACCGACATCGCCGACATGAAGGGAAAACCGGAACGGGGTCGAGCCTTCGGTCCTGCCATAAAGCAAGGGGGGTTGCCCGAAATGCTCGTCCCGTTCCGGCCCCGCCCACACCGCCGACAGCGGAATCATGTGGGCGAGATTGAGCGTCGAGATCGGCGGTTGCCGGACGTTGGCGTAGACATGGCCTGGCAGCGACCCAAGCCAGGCGTCGACGGCGTTGATCGTCTCCGTCATCGCGGTGAAGTCGCGGCCCTGAACGATCTTCTCCACCAGGCGCAGCTTCTCGGCTGCGATGCGTGGATCGGCGTCCCAGACGGCGACCGTCGCGGTGACATAGGCCTGACCGGCATAGTCCGCGCCGAGTTCCTGCAGAGCGAGGTCGGCATCGGCCGCCTTGTTCGCCGCATCGGTGTCGACGAGCACCGAAGCCTCGTTGGTCATCACCTCTTTCAGGATCGCCATGATGCTCTTGCGCTTGGCGAACCACTGCCGCCGGATCTTGGTGAGCAGCTTGGTGGCGTCGGTCTTGTCGAGAAGGACGGCGCGCGTCGACCAGCGATACGGAAAGGCGAGCCGGTTCAAGTCGTCGAGCAGCCCGGGCGTGGTCGCGGTCGGAAAACCGACAATGGTGAGGATGCGGAGATGCGAGTCGCCCAGGCGCGGCTCCAGTCCGCCGGTGAGCGGCTGATCGGCCAGCAGCGCATCGAGATACATCGGCGTCTCGGGCACGCGCACGCGATGGCGTTTGGTCGAGACGGTCGAATGCAGATAGGTCAGCGTTTCGCCGTCATCGAGCCATGCGCATTCCGGCATGAAGTTCTCGATGAGCTGAAGCACGCGGTCGGTGCGATCGGCGAAGCCGCGCAACGCCTCATGAGGGTCAAGGCCGTTGTCGGCCTTGCCTTCATAGAGCCAGCTCTCGGCGCGGGCGGCGTCCTCGGCCGGCGGCAGGTGGACGAAAGTGAGGAAGTAGCTGGACTCGAAATGCGAGGCGTCTTCCTCGAAATCGGCCTTGCGTTCGGCGTCGACCAAGGCCGACGCGGCCTCGGGAAAGCGGCTCGCCGGATAAGCTCCTGCGCCATGCCGCTGCGCCTCGACGAAGATCGCCCATCCCGAGCCGAGGCGGCGGAAGGCGTTGTTGAGACGGCCGGCGACGGCGACGAGTTCGGCCGGCACTGCGGAGTCGAGGTCGGGACCGCGAAAGCGAGCGGTGCGCTGGAAGCTGCCGTCCTTGTTGAGGACGATGCCCTCGCCCGCGAGCGCGGCCCAGGGCAGGAAATCCGCAAGGCGGGTTGAGGTCCGGCGATATTCGGCGAGGTTCATCATCGGAGTGGCCTCACGCGCTCAGATGGCCGGGGATGCGCAGGTGGCGGCGCACCACGTCGACGAATTGCGGATCGCGTTTTGCCGCCCATACGGCGGCGAAATGGCCGATCGCCCAGAGCCCGAGACCGACCAGCCAGAGGCGCAGGCCCAGGCCGAGGGCCGCTGCCAGCGTGCCGTTGAGGATGGCGATCGAGCGCGGCGCGCCGCCGAGCAGGATGTGTTCGGTGAGCGCCCGATGGACCGGGACGGCGTAGCCCGGCACTTCGCTGGCGCTGTCGATCAAGCTCGCCATCAGACGAGCGCTCCGCCGCCGAACGAGAAGAACGACAGGAAGAAGCTCGACGCGGCGAAGGCGATCGAGAGGCCGAACACGATCTGAATCAACTTTCGGGCGCCGCCCGACGTGTCGCCGAAGGCCAGTGTCAGGCCGGTGATGATGATGATCATCACGGCGATGATCTTGGCGACCGGACCCTCGATGGATTCGAGGATCGATTGCAGCGGCGCTTCCCACGGCATCGATGAGCCGGAAGCATGGGCTGCAGGGGCCAGCATCATGCTGACCACCGCCGCGGACATGGCGGTTGCGATATGACGGCGAGCGCGCAGGGCATGGCGGATCATGCGGGGTCTCCTGAGACGGGCTGGGTTGCGGGGATGACGCGGTAGTCGCCGTCCGGCTGAAGGCCTTCGACGCGGGCGAGTTCGGCGAGGCGGCGGGTCGAGCCGCGGCCGCTGAGCACCGCGACGAGATCGATGGTCTCGGCGATCAGCGCGCGCGGGACCGTGATGACGGCTTCCTGAATGAGCTGCTCGAGGCGGCGCAGCGCGCCGATCGCGGTGCCGGCGTGGATGGTGCCGATGCCGCCCGGGTGGCCCGTCCCCCAGGCCTTGAGCAAATCCAGCGCCTCGGCGCCGCGCACCTCTCCGATCGGAATGCGATCGGGGCGCAAGCGAAGCGAGGAGCGGACGAGATCGGAGAGCGATGCGACGCCATCCTTCGTCCGCATGGCGACCAGGTTGGGCGCGGCGCATTGCAGCTCGCGCGTGTCCTCGATCAGAACGACGCGGTCGAAGGTCTTCGACACTTCGGCGAGCAAGGCGTTGGTGAGTGTCGTCTTGCCGGTTGAGGTGCCGCCGGCGACCAAGATGTTGCGGCGGTCCACGACGGCGCGGCAGAGGATCTCAGCCTGTTCGGCCGACATGATCTCGGCGGCGACGTAGTCAGCGAGCGTGAAGACGGCGACGGCAGGTTTGCGGATCGCGAACGCCGGCGCGGCGACGACGGGCGGCAGAAGCCCTTCGAACCGCTCCCCCGTCTCGGGCAGTTCGGCCGAAACCCGCGGCGAACCGGAATGAACCTCGGCGCCGACGTGATGCGCGACGAGGCGAACAATGCGTTCGCCGTCGGCGGGCGAGAGCCGTTCTCCGGTGTCGGAGAGCCCCTCGGACAGGCGGTCGATCCAGAGCCGCCCGTCGGGATTGAGCATCACCTCGACGATCGACGGGTCTTCCAGGAATCCGGCGATGGCGGGGCCGAGGGCTGTGCGCAACATGCGCGCGCCTCGCAGGGTCGCCTCTGATTGCTGGTGAGAAACCGCCATGTCGTCCCCGTTCTGTGCGGGACCGCGAACACGCGGCCCTGGATCGGGGATCAGTAGAAGAGGCAGAAATCAGGGCATGACAACAAGCAGAACGGGGTCGTAGTGCTCTGGCGTACAAAGACAGGGACAGGGCGGAACTGCCGGACGCTTGCGACACGTTACGCGATGGTTATTCCGCGCCCGCGATGCCCGTGACGTCTTCGGAAATCTCCTCACGCACCTTCGGTCCCTTCGCGAGTCGCCGGCCGAGCGCGGCGACGAAGGCGTCGTACCGCTCGCCCGCCTGTGCGCGTGCGGCCGCCTGGGCTGGCTCCGGCAACGGCGGGTTGGTGGTGAGCCAGTGGCGGACGAACACCGCGAGCATTTCCACGGAAATGCCGAGGTCGCGTTCCATGCGTGTCATGCGCCGGTCGAGCTGGTCCAATCGCTTGGTGGTCGCGGCTTCCTGGCGCTCGGCGGTGTCGGGTGACAGGAAGGATGCGATCGCCGCTTCCGCGACCAGGGATCGCGATTGATCGCGACGCGCGGCATAAGCGGTGAGCGCCTTCATGATGTCCGGATCGAGATAGACCGAGAGGCGCTGCTTCTTCGGAATCTTCATGATCGCCACGCTCAGAGGTCCATCCCATCGTTGGGATCGAGCGAGACCTGCCGCGCGATGCCCTGCATCACCTGGTTCAGCCGGCGTGCGCGCGCGGCGTCGTCATCGGCGTCGTCGGGACCATCGAGGTCGAACTCGTTGTTGATCGGCGCCTTCTTCTCGACGGTCCCGGCCTTGTTCAGCTCGGGCTGGTGGCGGCGTTCCGAGCCGGTCGGATCCTCGTCGTCGCCCTGGCCATCCTTTGCGGCGGCGCCCTCGATCTCCGGCCGCGGCGGCAGCGGCATCTTGCTCCAGTCGTCCGACTTTGCCGCCGCTGTCTTTGCCAGCGCCGGCGGTGGCAGGATGCGTTCCTGAAACCGACGATCCTCGAAGTAGCGCGCCTTCTTCGCGCGGATCGGCGGCGTTCCGGAAACCATGACGATCTCGTCGGCGGGTGGGAGCTGCATCACCTCGCCCGGCGTCAGCAGCGGGCGCGCGGTCTCCGATCGCGACACCATCAGATGGCCGAGCCATGGGCTCAGCCTGTGCCCGGCATAGTTCCGCATTGCCCGCATCTCGGTCGCGGTGCCAAGCGCATCCGACACGCGCTTGGCCGTCCGCTCGTCATTGGTCGCGAAGCTGACGCGGACATGGCAGTTGTCGAGGATCGAGTTGTTCGGGCCATAGGCTTTCTCGATCTGGTTCAGCGATTGTGCGATGAGGAAGCTCTTCAGCCCATAGCCCGCCATGAACGCCAAGGCACTCTCGAAGAAGTCGAGGCGCCCGAGCGCGGGAAACTCGTCGAGCATGAGCAGCAGCCGATGCCGCCTGCCTTTGGCGTTGAGATCCTCCGTCAATCGGCGTCCGATCTGATTGAGGATCAGGCGGATCAACGGCTTGGTGCGCGCGATGTCGGATGGGGGAACAACGAGATACAGGGTCGATGGTCGCGTCCCGCCGACAATGTCGGTGATGCGCCAATCGCAGCGGCGAGTTACTTCGGCCACAACCGGATCGCGATAGAGGCCGAGAAACGACATCGCGGTCGACAAGACGCCCGACCGCTCGTTGTCGGATTTGTTCAGCAGCTCGCGCGCGGCCGAGGCGATGACGGGATGTGGACCCGCTTCGCCGAGATGTGCGGTCTTCATCATGGCCGCGAGCGTCGACTCGATCGGCCGCTTCGGATCGGATAGGAACGCGGCGACGCCGGCGAGCGTCTTGTCGGTCTCGGCGTATAGAACGTGTAGGATGGCGCCGACCAGCAGCGCGTGGGACGTCTTCTCCCAATGATTGCGGCGTTCCAAACTCCCTTCCGGATCGACCAGGATGTCGGCGATGTTTTGAACGTCGCGCACTTCCCATTCGCCACGACGGACTTCGAGCAGCGGGTTGTAGGCGGATGAGTTGGCGTTGGTCGGGTCGAACAGCAGCACCCGGCCGTGTCGGGCGCGGAAGCCGGCGGTGAGCTGCCAGTTCTCGCCTTTGATGTCGTGAACGATAGCGGAGCCAGGCCAGGTCAGCAGCGATGGCACGACGAGGCCGACGCCCTTGCCGGAGCGCGTCGGCGCGAAACAGAGCACATGCTCAGGGCCGTCATGGCGCAGATAGGCGCCTTCGAACCTGCCGAGCACCGCGCCATCGGGCCCAAGCAGGCCGGCAGCCCGCACCTCGTCGGCTCGCGCCCACCGCGCCGAGCCGTAGGTCTCGACATTCTTGGCTTCGCGCCCGCGCCAGACCGACATGCCGATGGCGACCGCGATGGCAATGAAGCCGCCTGACGCAGCGATGTAGGCCCCCCCAACGAAGACCGAAGGCGCATAGGCGTCGTAGAAGTACCACCACCAGAAGAAGGCCGGCGGATAATAGACCGGCCAGCCGAACAGCTCGAACCATGGCCTGCCGAGCTGCGGCTGGAAGCCGAGTTGCCACGCCGTCCACTGCGTCGCGGTCCAGGTCGTCGCGAGGACGATCAGGGAAACGACGAGAATCTGCCCCCACAGAATCTTGGTGGCCGACATGGCGGAGTCCTTTCTTAATAAGGAGCGGTGATCACAGGCCGAGCCCCCGCTTTCGGCCGAAGCTCCAGTCGATGCCGCCATCGCTGCGCGCGAGACCGGAGACATGCCGGCCGAGTTTCTTTTCGAGTGAGGGCGACCAGGGCACGAGCTGGAAGCCGAGGCCGTCATCGATCATCGCGAAGCGGCCGGAGGCGAGCGCGATGCGCCGCTGGTAGGCGCCAGCGACGTATTCCCCCGCCGCGGGCTTGTTGAATGGGCGGCCGCTCTCTGCCGCGATCTTGGCGCCCACGGCGTCCAGCTCGCGCCGGCGGAGCGTCTCGATCAGGTTGCGGCTGAAGCTGACGCCGCGGTTCTGACGTTCGGCCAGACCTCGCCCAATCAGGTGTTCGGCGCGCCGGTCCAGGGCGTCGCGCACCTCCGCGCCGAAGCCCCCGCCACCGAGCGCAACCGGCTCGCGGGCGATCGCCTGTCGATCAAGCCAGGTGGCGCCGGTCGCGGTGATCTGCTGCTCGATGGTGAGGTCTGATCGGACCGCCATCGCGACGCGACGCTGCCCCTTCGCGTCGTCGAACCTGCGCAGCTCGACGATTGAGCCGGGCGCGCTATCGCCGGCGGCGTCGAGATCGGGCAGCTTGATGTGATGGGTGCGGCCGTCCATGCCGTCGACCACGGCATAGGCTGTACCCTTCAGCTCATCGTCGAGACCGCGGGCGACCAGCCGGCCGACCACAGGATCGTCCAGACTTTCCCCGGCGAGCACATAGTTGGACGCGCCGCGTTCGATGCTGTGTTCTGAAAGGCCGCGATGGATGCGCTTGATGATGTCGCCGCGTTCGCCGAGCTCGCGCAGCGTCGTCTCGGCATTTTCGGAAACAGTCCACTGGCCGGGGCCGACCTGGTCGGCAAGCCCGAGCGATTCCAGTTTGCGAAGGCGCCCGACCTTGAGCGCATGAAATTCGTCGGGCTGGCGGTTGGGATGTGGCGCGAGGTCGATGACGCCGGTGCGATAGCCGTCGCGTGCGAGCTGCCGATCGAGGTTGGTCCAGCGCTCGGTGTCGATCTGACGTTCCAGGGTGCGACGGATCTCGTGATCCGTGCGCGGCCCCAATTCCTGCGTGATCAGATCCCGCGCCCGATCACGCATGCCTTCCTTGATATAGTCGCGGGAGATGACGAGGTTTTCGCCATCCTCGCGCACGCCACGCACAATTAAATGGACGTGCGGATGTTCGGTATTCCAGTGATCGACGGCGACCCATTCGAGCTTGGTGCCGAGGTCCTTCTCCATCTGGCCGACCAAATCGCGGGCGAAGGTCTTGAGGTCTGACATCTCCACGGCGTCGTCCGGCGAGACGATGAACCGGAAATGATGCCGGTCATCCTCGCACCGTTCCGCGAACGCCTTCGGATCAGCGTCATCGGCGCCAGGCCCGAACAGCCGGGCCTTCTCTCCGTCCCGGGTGACGCCCTCGCGGCCCAGATAGTTCAGGTGGGTCGCGAGCGGCGCGCTCCGTCCGCCGTGACGGACGACACGCGCCTTGACGACGGCGCCGCGCGAGCGGGACGTGATGAACCGATTGGCCTGCACTGATGCGCGCTGGCCCCGGCCGAACCGGGAGCGGTGGTTCGGGCCGATCGTCCCCTTGCGGGAGACCGAGCCGCCGGCGCGCTGGGCGGCGGCCAAGGCTTGGGCGATGAACGGCCTCGCGCGCTGCGCGCTGGTCGATCGGATGCGGCCTGGCCGGACGCGGAAATCGTTGTCGTCGCTCATGGCGGCAAGACCGCACATCGCGCGATAGCGCTGATTTGCTTATGAAATCGCCGGAGCCGCAGGCTGCGCCGAACAGGCGCACCTCGCGAATTCGCAGCGTAAGCCATTGAAAAAGCACAACCGAACCGAGGCGCACATCGCGCCCCTTTATCCTGCCATCGTGCGGTTGTGTTGTCCTGCTTCCCCCTCCACGCACTCCATGATGCGCTGGAGCCCGCCAGACCGCGATCCGAACGAAGCGCCGTCATCGCGGGCCTCCGCCATCCGAGCGCGCCACGAACAGGCCCGAGGATTGCGGGACGATCGCGGAAGTCTCGCGCGCCCGAGTTGCTGCCAGAGCGTCGTCCGGAGTGCTTTCCGCCTGCGCTGGATCGACGCTGGTCACGTTGTTGGCGCGCGTGATGAACAGCGGCGCGCGAGTCCAGGCGCGAGGATCAGCCGCGGCGACGGTGGTTGCACCCGGCAGGTCACCGCCGCCGAAGGAAGGGATCAATGCGGCCACATAGGCGCGGGTCTCGGCCGGCAACGGGCGGCCCGCGAGATATTCTTCGTAGCGCCCTGGCCCCGCATTGTAGGCTGCAAGAAACCCCGGCGAACCGTAGCGATCATGCATCTCGCGCAAGTAAGCTGCGCCAGCCAATATATTGTCGCGCGGATCGTATGGGTTTCGCCCGAGACCATGGCGGACGCGCAGCTCCGCCCAGGTAGCAGGCATGATCTGCATCAAGCCCATCGCCCCGGCAGAGGAGATCGCGCGCACATCGCCGGCGCTTTCCGCGCGCATGACGGCGCGAATCCACGCGGCCGGGATGCGGAAGCGCCGTGCGGCCTCTTCAATGTAGGCGGCGAACGGATGGGCCGTCGCCGTCCGCGTGCCCGGTGGGTTCTGCGCGCTCGCTGTGGCGTTAAACGGCACGGCGAGCAGCAGGCCGGAAAGGAGAAGGAGGCATGTCAGTCGGACGGCGCTTGGCCGCCCGACGACAGCTTGATGGCGCGGGCCGGACATCGTTCAGTCCCGCTCGCCGCGCTTGGGCGGGCGGTTCCAGTGCAGATTCCAGGCGGATTTGTCTTCGGCCGATTGGAACAGATTGGCGCGGATTGGCTGGGCCAAGGTGGGATCGTCGATCTGCAGGGAGACGTAGTCGCCGGCTTTCTCACCGGTGCGTTTCCATCCGGCGCCGATCTCGGGGCCGTCATCGCTGCCGTGGTGAACACGGTAGTCCGGCGCGTTCTCAGCGTCGGTGTGCTCGGCGGGGACGAGCACGATTTCGGCGTCGAGCGAGAGCGTGCGGATGTGGCCGGCGTAGCCGTTCTTCGTGCGGGTGAATTCGCCGATCTGCGGCATGGGAAGACTCCTTTGCTGTGCGGTGAGGTCGGATAGGCGCGTCGTTCACCGCGTCGCGGCGCGCCATTGGAAGCGGCCGCCGCCGTCTTCATCGGTCCACACAGGCGTTGCGCGGCCGATGATCGAGCGGGTGGAAATCGGACCGAAGTAGCGCCCGTCGAGGCTGTCCTCGACGGACCAGTTCATGAGGAAGATCTCGCCGTCGGCGATGCGCCGGCAGCCCTGCCAGACGGGCAGATGGCGGCCGAGACGGTCGCGCGTCAGCGCTTCACCCATCGCGACGCCATCGACGGTGACGTGTGCGCCGGTGCGGCAGACCTGCTGGCCGGGAAGGGCGGCGACGCGTTTCATGAGGGGGACGCCGCGCGGCACGTAGCCACGCTCGGCGAGGAACGATGCGAGCGGCTCAGGGGCGTCCACGGCGACGAGGTCAGTCACTTGAAGGCGTGGCGACCGGTCGAGCGAATAGAGTCCGATCGGCGTGCTGGCGGACGCGTTCCAGATCAGCCGGGGCGTGATGTGGATGAAGGACAGGCCACCGATCAGCATCACGGTGAAGTACGTCGTGATGACGTAGCCGAAGCGGGTCATGGCTCGACCCTTCGGCGCAAGAGGATGGCCCGGTGCTGCTGCGCGGTGTAGTTGCGCGGTTCCTGGCCGGCGACGAGCCGGTTATGAACGTGGCGCCAATGGTGCGGCGAGACCTCGGCGGGATTGATGCCGCTGGACTCGATCGCGTCGACGATCTGCAGGACGCGCTCGACGTGTCGCCAGCTCTCGGCCTTCAGCAGAATGTCGCCGCCGGGGCGCACGAAGGGCAACGTCTGATAGGGTTCGCCCGGCGAAACCGCGCGCACGATGTCGATGCGCGAGAGGACCGTTCCGAAGTCGTTGGACGCCCAGCGGACAAGCGCGAAAACGCTGTGGGGCGGGAAGCTGACGACGCGCCGGCGGCGGTCGAGAATCTGTTCGTGGACCTCCTGTCCGAACCGGATCCAATATTCGATCCTTTTCTCGATCCAGGTCAGCTCGACATGGGTCAGGCCGGCGACGTTCGGCGTCGCGGCGCGACGCAAGTCGGCTGCGCCGTTCATGGCGTTGCTCCATCGGTTGGGGGAAACTCGCGGGCGAGTAGCTCGCGCAGCATGTCGGCGACGGTGACCCCACGCTGAAACGCGGCGATCTTGATCTGGCCACGCATGTCGGGCGTGACGTCGATGGTGAGGCGCGCGGTGAAGGTGGCGGTGTCGCCGCCGCGCGGGTGCCGCGGATTGGGGGCTTTCACCCAGCTCTCTGGATCGGCTGGACGTGCAGTGAAGGCGCGTTTGTGGGGCCGCTCCGTCATGGTGCGATCCTCCCGACCTCAGTGCAGAGTGCGGTGATCTCGCGCGCAGCGGGGCTGCGTTCGTTGATCTCGGAGACCAGGCGGCCGGAGCGTGCCGCGTCGGCGAAGGTGACGCGCTGGCCGACGGTGCTGGTGAGTACCGGCGGATCGTGATCGGCGAGCGTCTCGGCCGTCTCGCGCGCGATGACGGTTCGCGCTCCGCAGCGATTCAGCACGAAGCGGGCGGCGAGCTGGGGGCGGTAGATCCGCGCCTCGCCCAGCAGCGAGAGCATCTCCGCGGACGCCCAGCCATCGAAAGGCGATGGCTGCACGGGGATCAGTACCAGGTCGGCGGCAAGCAGCGCGGACCGCATCAGGCTGGCGACGCGCGGTGGCCCGTCGATCACCACATGATCGGCGTCTCGCGCCAGCTCCGGCGCTTCGCTGTGAAGCGTATCCCGCGCCAGGCCGATGACACCGAAGAGTCGCGGCAGGCCTTCGCGTGCCCGCTGCTGGGACCAATCGAGCGCGGAGCCCTGTGGGTCCGCGTCAATGAGTAGGACGCGCCTTCCCTTGCTCGCCCATTCGCCGGCGACATGCAGCGTGAGCGTCGTCTTGCCGACGCCACCCTTCTGATTGAGGAGCGCGACGATCATGACGCGCCGCCGCGTCGCACGGGCATTCCCCCGGCGGGCGTCGCCTGTCGTTTTGCAGGGTGGACAACACCGTGGCCCGGATCTGATGTCGACTGCCG
>JADCGM010000372.1 GCA_020249025.1 Alphaproteobacteria bacterium | reverse complement strand
TCAGCACCGCGCCCATCTTCGGATCGACGCCGCCGCGCCGCCAGTGCGCCAGCGCCCCCGACACGCTCGCGCCCGTGATCTGAGTCGCCGAGGAGGCGACCGCGACCGCAGGCGGGATGCCGTAGAAGATGAGCAGCGGCGTGGTCAGGAACCCGCCGCCGACCCCGAACATCCCCGACAGGAAGCCGACGAGCAGCCCCATCGCGACGATGACCGCGCCGTTGACGCTGATCTCCGCGATGGGGAGGTAGATGTCCATGACGGAGGTGTAGGCCAGCGCACCGCGGTTCGCCACCCCGCCGGATGACCGACCGTAATTTACGGAGTGCGTCTCCGCACTTCCTGTGTTAGCCTCCGAGTCGCAGTCACCGGGGGAATGGTGCGGGCATGCGGATGCGCGAGCTGGAGCGGCGGAGCGGGGTCGGTCGCGAGACCATCCGCTACTATATCCGCGAAGGCCTGCTGCCCGAACCCGAACGCGCCACCCGCAACTCCGCTTCCTACTCCGACGCGCATGTCGAGCGGCTGCACGCGATCAAGCGGCTTCAGGAGGAGCGCTTCCTGCCGCTGTCGGTGATCAAGGCGCTGCTCGATGCGGGCGAGGCCGACCGCTGGCTTCACGCCGACGCCTTCCCCCGGCTCGACTCGCTGCTGCGTGCCCGCCTCGATGGCAGCGGCGAGCGGGTGACCCGCGCCGAGCTTCTGGAACGCCTCGCGGTTCCCGCCGACCAGCTCGACGACGCCATCGAATCAGGTGCGGTCCGGCTCGATCCCGACGGTCGCATCGACGCGCGCAACGCGGCGATCATGGCCCGCCTCGCCGAACTATCGGAGATGGGCTTCGACCGCGACAACGGCTTCGAGGCCGAGGGCCTGCGCATGTATGTCGACTTCGTCGACTGGCTCGTCACCACCGAGCTGCGCCACTTCTTCGACCGCACCGCCGGCCGCGTCGGCGAGCTGGAGGCGGTCGACATGGCCGAGCGCGCGCTCGCCGCCGTCAACGACATGCTGGGCCTGATGCGCACCCGCGAGGTGCTGCGCCGACTGGAAGCCCGCCGCCGCATCGCCAACGACAACAGCTGAGCATCACAGCGAACGATTGGGAGGAACGACCATGGCCTTCACCGACACCTACGGCATCAAACCCGACAGCGACGCGTGGCATGTCCCGCAGAATTACGACACACGCTTCACCTGGACCTATTCGGACGACCGCAAGGACCTTCTCGGCCTCTACGCCAAGGGCAAGCAGAAGCAGTGGGACGCCGAATATCGCATCGACTGGGACCAGGAGATCGACTGGGAGAACCCGCAGGGCATGCCCAACGAGCTGTTCGTGCTCAACGGCTGGGCCCCCTATGAAAAGATGAGCAAGGGCGAGCGGATCGAGCTGCGCCGCAACTCGCAGGCGTGGGGCCTGTCGCAGTTCCTGCACGGCGAGCAGGGCGCGCTGATCTGCTCGGCGAAGATCGTCCAGCAGGTCCCCGACCTCGAGGCGAAGTTCTACGCCGCCACCCAGACCATCGACGAGGCCCGCCATGTCGAGGCCTACAAGCGCCTGCTCGAGAAGATCGGCCTGTCGCACCCGATGACGGGTCCGCTGAAGACGCTGCTCGACCAGGTGCTGTCCGACAACCGCTGGGACATGACCTATCTCGGCATGCAGGTGGTCATCGAAGGCCTCGCGCTCGCCGCCTTCGCCGGCATCCGCGACTACAGCTCCTCGCCGCTCGCCGCCTCGGTCAACGCCTATGTGATGGAAGACGAAGCGCGCCACGTCGCCTTCGGCCGCCTGACGCTGCGCGAATATTATCCGCAGCTGACCCAGAAGGAGCGCGACGAGCGCGAGCAGTTCCTCGTCGAGGCCTGCTATCACATGCGCGACCGCTTCGAGCAGCGCGAGCTCTGGGAGCATATGGGTCTCGATGTCGAGGACGCGTGCCGCCACATGCACGAGACCTCGGGTGCGCGGCAGTTCCGCACGCATCTCTTCAACCGCATCGTGCCGGTGGTGAAGGACATCGGCCTGTGGGGCCCGATCGTCCGGAAGGGCTATGCCGACATGGGCGTGCTCGACTACGCGCAGCTCGACATCGACGCGATGCAGGCGAACGACGAGGCCGTCGCCGCCCAGTTCGACGCGCGCCGCGCCAATGTCGAGGAGGTCGCGGCGATCGCGGCGGAGTAAGCGTTCACGGACTTGCAGGCGGCCCGGCAAGCGTGTCTTGTCAGGCCGCCTGTTCCGTCAATCGTGAGTGCTCCGACCCATGAAGCTCGCCTCGCTGAAGCACGGCCGTGACGGCCGCCTCGTCGTTGTCTCCGACGATCTCGCCTGGTGCGCCGACGCCAGCACCGTCGCGCCGACGCTGCAGGCCGCGCTCGACGACTGGGCGCGCTGCGCGCCGCTGCTGCAGGGTCTCGCCGACAGCCTGTCGCACGACGCCGTCCCGCGCGAGCGCTTCCACGAGCGCGACGCCGCTGCGCCGCTGCCGCGCGCCTATCAGTGGGCCGACGGCTCGGCCTATGTGAACCATGTCGAGCTGGTCCGGAAGGCGCGCGGCGCGGAGATGCCGCCGTCTTTCTGGACCGACCCGCTGATGTATCAGGGCGCGAGCGACGCCATGCTCAGCCCCCGCGATCCGATCCCGCTCGCCGACGAGGCCTGGGGCTGCGATTTCGAGGCCGAGGTCTGCGTCGTCACCGGCGACGTCCCGATGGGCGCGACGCGCGAGCAGGCGCTCGATGCGATCCTGCTCGTCGGGCTCGTCAACGACGTGTCGTTGCGCAACCTCATCCCCGCCGAGCTCGCCAAGGGTTTCGGCTTCTTCCAGTCGAAGCCGGCCTCGGCGCTGTCGCCGGTGTTCGTGACCCCCGATGCGCTCGGTGATCGCTGGCGGGACGGCAAGCTGTCGGGGGCCATGCGCGTCGATCTCAACGGCCAGCCCTTCGGGCGGGCCGATGCGGGCGTCGACATGACCTTCGATTTCGGCACGCTCATCGCCCATGTCGCGAAGACGCGCAGTCTTGTCGCCGGCTCGATCGTGGGCTCGGGCACGGTCTCGAACCGCGACGCGGGCGGCGGGCCGGGCAGGCCGGTCGCGGCGGGCGGGCTCGGCTACTCGTGCATCGCCGAGATCCGCATGATCGAGACGATCGAGGGTGGCGCGCCCAAGACGCCGTTCCTGCGCCACGGCGATACCGTGCGCATCGAGATGCGCGATGCGGCGAACCATTCGATCTTCGGCGCGATCGAACAGACCGTCGCCGCGCCCTAGAAGTCGACCGCGACGGTAAGCGCGGGGCCCGAGCCGGGCTCGGCGTCGCCGGCCAGCCGCCAGCGATAGTCGGCGATGACGCGAATCGCGCCCGGCCCCACCCGCAGCCGTGTCCGCACTTCGGGCCCGACGTCGAGCCGCGCCAGCGTCGCCCCGCCCGCGCGCTGCACGCTGCCCCAGACGCCGATCCCGGCCCCGGCTTCGAGCCCGGGGGCGACAGGGGCCGCCAGCCCAACGTGCCCGAGGCCGGCCGCGTAAAGATCGCGGGCCCGCGCCCCGACCACGCCCGCCTCGCCGTAGACCGAGGCATCAAAGCGCAGATGCTCGACTTCGGCGGTGGCCGCGCCGCCTGCGGCCCGAAGCGTCCAGGCGTCGCGCGCGGCCGGCCCCAGCGGCAGCAGCCGTTCGGCATCGAGCGTGACCTCGGCTATCGGCCGCCAGCGCAGGCCGAGCGCCGCCTGCGCGCCGGCCGCAGTCCCGCGGTGCGGCGCGGTCAGCCGGGCGATGAGCGCCAGCGGGCGGTTGCGGTCGGGCGCGAACGCCAACGTCAGCCCGCTCTGGCCCCCGCCCAGCACGGGCGACACGCCGGGACCGACGAGGCCGCTCGCCCGCACCAGCGACCAGACCGACAGCGACCAGCGGCCGCGCGCGTCGCCGCCCGTGCCCGGCGGCCACGCCAGCGCCAGCGCCGCAGCCGGCGCGGCGTCAGTCGCGTCAGTCCGTGGCGGACCAGCTGCCACAAGGGGTTGTTGGGGCACGGCCGGGCCAGGGGCCCGAGCCGGCGCAGCGCGCGCGGCGGGTGGCGAGGGCGGCGGATGCTCGGGGGCGCTCGCTGTTGGCGGGACCGCTGCTGGCCGTGCGCCCGGCCAGCGCAATGCCCAGCGCTCCCCCGCCAGAACGACCCGCATCGCATCGCGAAAGGCGGCGAACTCCGCGCGCATGTCCGGCCCGCGCAGGGCGAACCAGGCCGTCAGCAGAACCAGCCCGAGCAGGAGCGGCCGCAGCGCCCGCAACGGTGCCTAGCCCCCGTGGCGGTGGACCAGGTGCCGGGTCTTGTCCCAGCGCTGGTGCGCCCGCCCGCGGCCGATCGCGACATAGCGGCCGAGCGCCCGCGCCGCGGCCATCGAGTTGACGACATTGGCGACGATGGCGCGCGGCACCGCCCGGACTCCCTGTCGCCAGCCATGCAGGCGGCCGGTGAACAGCGCCCGCATCGCCAACCGCCACAGCAGCGCGATTAGATTGAACCCCAGCAGCGCGGCGGCAATCCCGCCTGGCTCGATCAGCGGCGGCGCGGCGGCCAGCGGCGGATAGCAGGCGCGGACGCCCGCGATCAGCAGGCCCGCCGCCAGCGCCGCGTAGCCGGCCAGCGTCAGCCCCGCGGCGATCACCGCCTTGCGGTCGCGCACCAGCATCCAGCGATCCGCCCAGCCGCCGCGCCAGCCGAGGCGGTCCCAGCCCTGCAACGCGATCCCGAGCAGCCAGCGCGCCTTCTGGCGGACGGCGGCGTCGAGCGTCGCGGGGAAATGCTCGCGGGTCGCCACCGTCGCGACCCCGTGTCCGCTGCGGACGCGGACCAGCGCCGCGCCGAGGCCGAGCGCATGGATGCGGTGGCCGAGCTCGTAGTCCTCGGTGAGACAGCCGGGATCGAAGGGCGTGCCGCCCGCCGCCGACGCGAGCCGGCCCAACACCTCCCGGTCGACAGCGCAGGCGACCCCGGCGCTCGGCACCGCCGCTCCCAACGCCGCGCGCACGATGATCTCCTTGCCATGCGCTTCTGCAAACTCGTCGAGATAGTGGCCGGCGACCCAACGCGAGCCCGGATCGGGCAGCGGCACGACCGGCAGCTGGACCATCGCCAACGTATCGAGGTGATGCGCGAACACCCGCAGTTCGTCGCGGTGAACGACATCCTCGGCATCGTGGAGGACGATGGCGCGAACGCGGCGCCCGCAGGCGGCTTCGTCCGCCTCGAGCGCGCGCCACAGCCCATTGAGGCAATCCGCCTTGGTCGTCGGACCGGCATGGTCGAGCGTGATGCGGCGAATGCGGGGATCGACGACGGCGTCGACGGCGACCGCTGTCGCCGGATCGTTGGGATAGGTTCCGACGAACACCCGATAATCGCCATAGTCGAGCGTCGCGGTCAGATGGCGGAGCATGTCGCCGATCACCGCCGCCTCGTCCCAGGCGGGGACGAGGATGGCGATCGGCGGCTGTGGCCCGAAGCGGAGATCGGCGGCGTGGAGCGGGACGGGCCGGCGGCGTGCGGTCAGGCCGAGCCAGCCGCGGCGGACGAAGAAAACCGCATCGAGCAACAGATCGTCGGCGCAGCTGAGAGCGATCGCGAAGGCGATCACGGTGACCCCCTCGCGGACCGCGACGGCCAGCAGGGCCAGAAGCTCGGGAAGCGCGACCTCCGGCATCGTCGGATGCAGCCTCTCACAGGTCTCGGTTCGCCGGCGCCTCGCGCCGGCCTCTCTAAAAATGTTCGCTTAACGGCGATGACGTTCCGCTATATGCAACCACAGGTGGTTCTTGCAGCGGGCGTGCTTCGGGCCTGGCCGCTGCGGTGGGGGATGAACGATGCTGTCCTTCGGGGATGTGCAGACCTATGTCCGCGAACTGGCCGACATCGGCAGCATGGCCGATCTCGAGCAACGGTTCGCCCAAATGATCGGGGATCTCGGCTTCCGCTATTATGCGGTCGTCCACCATGTGAACGTCGTCGCGCCGCCGCTCGGCTTCGTGAAGATGACCAACTACCCGCCCGCCTGGCGCGACGAGTTCACCCACTACAGCTATTATGCCGACGATCCGACGCGGGTGGCCTGCGAAATGACCGCGCAACCCTTCCATTGGGCGGGCCTGCCCGGTCTGATCCGGCTGACGCCGCGCCAGCAGCGCTTCATGCAGGCGGCGCGGGCACGGGGCCTCGCCAGCGGCTATACCGTGCCGATCCATGTGCCCGGCCGGGTGTCGGGCTCGGTCAATCTCGCCGCGCCGCCCGAGTGCGAACTGCGCCGCGAGATGTTGCCCGCCGCCCATCACGTCGCCGTCTTCACCTTCGAGGCGGCGCGGCGGATCGCCGAGCGCGATGCGGCGATGCGCTTGCCGCGCGTCGAGCTGACCGCGCGCCAGCGCGAGGTCGTGCAGCTGGTGGCGCAGGGCAAGAGCAACTGGGCGACCGGCCAGATCCT
>JADCGM010000371.1 GCA_020249025.1 Alphaproteobacteria bacterium | reverse complement strand
CTGCTTCTCGCGCTGCGAGGCGCGGATCGCTGCATCGCGCGAGGTCGCCGTGACACGGAGGCGGTTCATCGCCGCACCCGTGCCCGCCGGGATCAGGCGGCCGACGATGACGTTCTCCTTGAGGCCGTTCAGCGTATCGACCTTGCCCTGGACCGCCGCCTCGGTGAGGACGCGGGTGGTCTCCTGGAACGAGGCCGCCGAGATGAACGAGCGGGTCTGGAGCGAGGCCTTGGTGATGCCGAGCAGAACCGGCTTGCCCTCGGCGGGCTCGCCCTTCTCGGCCAGCACCTTGGCGTTGATCTCGTCCATCTCCTCGCGGTCGACCTGCTCGCCGACGAGCAGGGTCGTGTCGCCCGACTTGGTGATCTCGACCTTCTGCAGCATCTGGCGAACGATCACCTCGATGTGCTTGTCGTTGATCTTCACGCCCTGCAGTCGATAGACCTCCTGGATCTCCGCGCAGAGATACTCGGCGAGCGGCTCGATGCCGAGCACGTCGAGGATATCGTGCGGATCCGGGTTGCCGTCGATCAGATACTCGCCGCGCTTGATGAAGTCGCCTTCCTGCACGGTGATGTGCTTGCCCTTCGGCACCATGTACTCGACGGGCTCCATCGACGGATCCTCGGGGCGCAGGATGATCCGGCGCTTGGCCTTGTAATCCTTGCCGAACTCGACACGGCCGTCGACGCGCGCGATGACCGCGTTGTCCTTCGGCTTGCGCGCCTCGAACAGCTCGGCGACGCGCGGCAGACCGCCGGTGATGTCGCGCGTCTTCGCCGCTTCACGCGGGATACGCGCGAGCACGTCGCCCGCCTCGACCCGCTGGCCCTCGCTGACCGACAGAATGGCGTCGACCGACAGCATGTAGCGCGCCGCCTCGCCCGACGCGTCGTCGAGCAGGGTGATGCGCGGACGCAGATCGGCATACTCCTTCTTCGAGCCCGAGCCGCGGAAGTCGATCACAACCTTGTTGGTGATGCCGGTGGCCTCGTCGACGGTCTCGGCGAGCGAGACGTTCTCGATAAGGTCCTGATACTTCACGACACCCGACTTCTCGGTGATGACCGGCAGCGTGTACGGGTCCCACTCGGCCATGCGATCGCCCTTGGCGACCTTGGCGCCCTCCTTGTGGAGCAGCGTCGCACCGAACGGAATGCGGTGCGTCGAGCGCTCGCGACCGTCGGCGTCGACGACCGCCAGCTCGCCGTTGCGGCTGGTGGCGATGAGACGGCCACGGCTGTCCTGAAGCACCGACAGGTTCTTCAGCTTGATCGTGCCGTCGACCGGGCTCTCCAGCGTCGACTGCTCGCTGACCTGTGCCGCGCCACCGATGTGGAAGGTGCGCATGGTGAGCTGCGTGCCCGGCTCGCCGATCGACTGGGCGGCGATGACGCCGACCGCCTCGCCGGCGTTGACGGGCGTACCGCGCGCGAGGTCGCGGCCGTAGCACTTCGAGCAGACGCCCTGCTTCGTCTCGCAGACGAGCGGGGAGCGCATCTTCACTTCCTGGACGGCCGCCTTCTCGATGCGCGCCACTTCCGCTTCGTTGAGAAGCGTCTGCGCCGGCACGATGATCTCGCCCGTCTTCGGATCGACGACGTCGTCGGCCACGGTGCGGCCGAGGATGCGCTCGCCGAGCGAGACGATGACCGAACCGCCCTCGATGATCGCGGTCGTCTTCAGGAACTTCTCGGTGCCGCAATCCTCCTCGACGACCACGCAGTCCTGCGAGACGTCGACGAGACGGCGGGTGAGGTAACCCGAGTTCGCCGTCTTGAGCGCGGTGTCGGCCAGACCCTTGCGGGCGCCGTGCGTCGAGTTGAAATACTCGAGAACGGTCAGGCCTTCCTTGAAGTTCGAGATGATCGGCGTCTCGATGATCTCGCCCGACGGCTTGGCCATGAGGCCGCGCATGCCGGCGAGCTGCTTCATCTGGGCCTGCGAGCCGCGGGCGCCCGAGTGCGCCATCATGTAGATCGAGTTGATCGGCTTCTCGCGGCCGGTCGCCTCGTCGATGGGCTTCGAGCTGATCTGCTTCATCATGGCGTCGGCGACGCGGTCGCCGCAACGCGCCCAGGCGTCGACGACCTTGTTGTACTTCTCGCCCTGCGTGATCAGACCGTCCTGATACTGCTGCTCATAGTCCTTCACGAGCGCGCGCGTCTCCTCGACGAGCGTCACCTTCTCGGCCGGGATGACCATGTCGTCCTTGCCGAACGAGATGCCCGCCTGGAAGGCGTGCCGGAAGCCGAGCGCCATGATCGCGTCGGCGAACAGCACCGTCTCCTTCTGGCCCGTATGACGGTAGACCGTATCGATGACGTCGCCGATCTCCTTCTTGGTCAGAAGGCGGTTGACGGTCTCGAACGGCACCTTGTGCGACTTCGGCAGCGTCTCGCCGAGCAGCATGCGGCCCGGCGTCGTGGTGACGCGCTTCATGTAGCTCTTGCCCTGCTCGTCGGTCTGCGGGACGCGGCTGACGATGCGGGTGTGGAGCGTCACGGCCTTGGCCGCGAGCGCCTGGTGAACCTCGGTGATGTCCGAGAACACCGGCAGACGCTCGACGGGCTTGCCGTCCTCGCCCTTGATCGGCTTGCCGTCGGCGCCGGTCACGAACTCCGGCGTCTTCTCCTGCCGCTCCATCGAGAGGTAGTAGAGGCCCAGAACCATGTCCTGCGACGGCACGATGATCGGCTTGCCGTTGGCG
>JADCGM010000370.1 GCA_020249025.1 Alphaproteobacteria bacterium | reverse complement strand
GGGTCTGGATCTAGCGGGAATCGCCAACAGCACGCGTATCCCGCTCCGCCATCTGACCGCGATCGAGGCCGACGCCCACGACAGTCTGCCGGCACTGACCTACTCGCTCGGCTTCGTGAAGACCTATGCGCGGGTGCTCGGGCTCGATGCGACCGCGATGGCGGCGCAGTTCCGCGCCGAGACCAGCAAGACCGAGCATGTGCCGCTCGCCATGGTGCCGATCGAACCGATGGACGAGAAGCGCTTGCCCCCGCGCGGCGCGGTCGTCGGCGGCGTCATCGGCGTTGCCGCGATCATCGGCGTGTTCATCGCCTATGGCGCGGGCGTGTTCGACCCGGCGCCGCCCGCACCGACCCCGCCGCTCGCCGCATCCGAACCGATCACGCAGCCCGACGAGACGCCGCCCGCGCCCGACGCGGCGGCCTCGGCGATCGACCCGGCGATGACCCAGCCGGTCGATCCGGGCGCGGTGGATCCCGCGGCGGCCACAGATCCGTCGCTGACGCCCCCCGCCGACGCCGCGACGACCGCCGCCGCCGTGCCGGCCGGCAGCGTCGTCATCACCGCCAGCGACGATGCCTGGTTCAAGGTCTACGGGCCCGCCGGCACGGTGAAGATGGGCATTCTCAAGACCGGCGAGAGTTATTCGGTTCCGGCGGGCGAAGGCCTGATGCTTTGGACCGGCAAGGCCGGGGCTTTGAAGCTCACCGTTTCGGGCCGGGCGATCGCGCCGCTGGGCGCGCCGGACCAGATGGTGAAGGACGTCAGCCTCGCGCCGGCCGATCTTCTCGCGCGCGGCGGCTGACAAGCGGCTTCAGCCAGCATACATCGGCCCGAGCGCAAACCGGCCCGTCCCGTTCGCGGAGCCCCCTTTTGAGTCAAGGACCGAGTCCGCATGACCCGTCTGTCGCTTCTGCTCCCCGCCCTGCTCCTGTCCGCCGCGCCGCTCGCCGCGCAGCCGGCCGCGCCCATCGAGAAGCGCGTCGACCGGCTCGAATCGGAAATGCGGGCCGTGCAGCGCAAGGTCTTTCCCGGCGCCAACCCGCGGTTCTTCGATCCCGAGGTGTCGACCGCGCCGGCGCCGGCCCCGGCCGCGCCGCCGGCCGGTGTTCCGGCGACCGCGCCGCTCGCCGATCTCACACAGCGCGTGGATGCGCTTGAGCGCCAGCTCCAGACGCTGACCGGCCAGACCGAGCAGAACGGCTTCCGCATCCGCCAGCTTGAGGAGCAACTGGCGAAGTTCCGCTCCGACGCCGAATTCCGGCTGACCCAGCTCGAAGGCGGCGGCGCAGCCCCGGCCGCTGGTGCGCCCGCAGGGACCGCGCCCACCGCTGGCGCCACGCCTGCCGCCGGCGCCCGGCCGGCTGCGGCGGGCGTGGCGGCGCAGGCTGCGACGCCGGCCGCCAAACCGGCCGATCCGGTCGAGGCGCAGTTCCAGGCCGCCTATCTTCTCTATTCGAACGGCAAGCTGGCCGAGGCCGCCGATGCGCTGTCGGCCTTCGTCGCCAAGAACCCCAAGGCGGCGCGCGCCAGCCATGCGCAATATTGGCTCGGACGCACCTATCTCGCGCAGAAGCAGCCGGCGCAGGCCGCCAAGGCCTTCCTCGACAATTATCGCAACATGCCCAAGGGCGCGCGCGCACCCGAAAGCCTCTACTGGCTCGGCCAGTCGCTGATGCAGCTGTCGCCGCCCAACGCGGGCGAGGCCTGCAAGGTCTATGACGAGCTCGAAAGCGTCTACGGCAAGCAGTTGACCCCTACGCTCAAGGGGCTGTTGCCGCGCGCCCGCACCGCGGCGAAGTGCGCCTGACGGCGGACGCCGTCGATCTCGCCCGCCGGGTCGCGGCGCTGCCCGGCCGACCGGCCGGCGACAATGGCCCCGTCGCCCTCGCGGTCTCGGGCGGCGCCGACAGCCTCGCGCTGCTGCTGCTCGCGCATCGCGATCTGGGGGCGCGCACCCGCGCGCTGACCGTCGATCATGGCTTGCGCCCCGAAAGCGCGGCCGAGGCGGCGCAGGTCGCGGCGGTCTGCGCGGCGCTCCGGGTGCCGCATGTCACGCTCGTCTGGGAGGGGCCCAAGCCGGACGCCAATCGCCAGGCCGCCGCGCGCGCGGCGCGCTACCGGCTGATGGGCGACTGGTGCGCGGCGAACGGCGTCGGCGTGCTGATAACCGCGCACCATGCCGACGATCAGGCCGAGACCCTGCTGATGCGCCTCGCACGCGGCAGCGGCGGGCCGGGATTGGCCGGAATCCGGGAAGTTAATAAGGTTAACTCCGAAGTTACCTTGTTCAGACCCCTCCTCGGCGTCTCGCGTAAATCCCTAAAAATGCTTGTCGAGAGCGCCGGGTTGACCCCGATCGACGATCCGAGCAACGCCGATCCGGCCTATGACCGCACCCATGCGCGCGCGCTTCTCGCCGCAACGCCATCGCTCGATCCGGTGCGCCTCGCCGCCAGCGCCGCACATCTGCAGGCGGGCGAGTCCGCGCTCGACTGGGCCGTCGATCTCGCCTGGCGGAGCCGGACGCGGCGTGACGGCGCGGCGCTGGTCGCCGATGTCGCCGACCTGCCCGCCGAGATCGTCCGCCGCCTCGTCGTCCGGGCACTCGGCGAATTCGGTGCGGCCGATCCCGACGGGCCGGCAGTGATGCGGCTGATCGAACGCGTGTCCGCCGGCGACGCGGCAACGCTCGGCGGCGTCCGGGTGGCGGGCGGGCGGCTGTGGCGGTTCGCGCCTGCGCCGCCGCCACGGCCGGTCAGATCGCGGTAAGCTTGCCCTGCGCGACGACCGGTCCGGTCGGCGCGCCGGTCGGGGAACCGCCGCGCGGCTCGATCGAAATCGCCAGCGCCGCGCCGGCCGCCAGCTCCTTGCGGACGTCGGCTGGCATGCGGTGGAGCGACGGATTGGCCGGATCGATGACGCCGAGCGAGCGCGGCGCTTTGTCGCCGACGATGATCCACAGCTCCATCGACTGGGCGGCGGTCAGCGCGACCTTGCCGGTCGGCGTCACCACCACCATCGAATCCTTGGGGTCGTAGGCGGCGGCGACGATGGCGCCGCCCTCGCCCATCACCGGCGCGGCCATCACCGGCCCCTGCGCGACCGCGTTCTGGAAGCCGGTCTGCGGCGGCGCGGGCGGCGGCAGCACGACGATCACCGCGAGCGCGGCGGCCGCCGTCGTCGCGATCCCGGCAAAGCCGCGCCAGAAGGCGAGGCTCTGCCAGATCGAGCCGCCATCCGTCTCACGCGCGGGTGCGGTCTGCGGGGCGGGCGAAATCTCGGCGTCGATACGATCCCACAGCCCGGCCGGCGGCGCGACCGGTGCGACGCCCTCGGCGATCGGGGCGAGCTGCTCGCGCCAGCGGGCGACGGCGGCGGCGAAGGCCGGATCGCGCGCCAGCAGCGATTCCGCGTCACGCCTCTCCGCGCCCTCGAGCACGCCGAGCGCATATTCGGCGGCGAGCGCCTCGAAATCCTCGCGGCTCATGCCTCGAGCCTTTCGCGCATCGCCAGCATGCCGCGGCGGATCCAGCTTTTCATCGTGCCCTCGGGCACGCCCATCCGGGTGGCGAGCTGGCTGTAGGTGACGCCTTCGAAAAAGGCGGCGCGGATCGCGGCGGCGGCCTTCGGCTC
>JADCGM010000037.1 GCA_020249025.1 Alphaproteobacteria bacterium | reverse complement strand
GTCCAGCACCAGCTCGAAATGGGTGAAGCCGTGGCGGACGGCGGCGGGGCGCACGGCCCAGTCGACGGCGGCCGGCGCATCGGCGAGTCCGGGGTGCTCGACTGTCCAAGGCCCCGTCGGCAGCGCCGCCATGCCGCCGAGCAGCCCCCGCGCCGGACGGGTCACGAGGAGAACCGACCCCGCCGCCTCCAGCCAATAGACCGTGCCGAGCTTCGTCGGCCGCGCCCGCTTCGCCGCCTTGACCGGAAACGCCTCGGGCGTGCCGGCGGCCTTGGCCGCGCAAACGCTGGCGAGCGGGCAGTCGTCGCAACGCGGCCGACGCGGCGTGCAGACGGTCGCGCCCAGATCCATCATCGCCTGCGCGAAGTCGCCGGGGCGGAGCGTCGGCGTGACCTCGGCGACGCGGGTGCGGATCTCGGGCTTGGCGGCGGGCAGCGGCGTCGCGATCGCGAAGACGCGGCTGATCACGCGCTCGATGTTGCCGTCGACGACAGCCGCCGGACGGTCGAAGGCGATCGCGGCGATGGCGGCGGCGGTATAGGGCCCGACGCCCGGCAGCGCGCGCAAGCCGTCCTCGCTGTCCGGAAAGCCGCCCGCCGCAGCCACGGCGCGGGCGCAGGCGAGCAAGTTGCGGGCGCGGGCGTAGTAGCCGAGCCCCGCCCAGGCGGCCATCAGCTCGGCATCGTCGGCGGCGGCCAGCGCCTCCACCGTCGGCCAGCGCGCCGTGAAGCGCTCGAAATAGGGAATGACGGCTGCCACCGTCGTCTGCTGGAGCATGACCTCCGACAGCCAGACGCGGTAGGGATCGGCGGCGACGTTCGACCCCGGCGGGGTGCGCCACGGCAGCACCCGCGCGGCGCGGTCGTACCAGCCGAGCAGGCGGGCCGAGAATGAATCGACGTGGGAATCGACGGGCATGCCGCGTCATGGCATGGACTGGTTCGTGAGTGAATCGGAACAGCCGACCAAGGGCGAGCGCGCCCGGAGGGTCCGTGCGCTCGGCGACATCATGCCGGGCGTCGGGCGGGCGGCGTTCCGGCGCTTCGGCTTCGTCCAGTCGGCGATCGTCGCGCGCTGGCCGGAGATCGTCGGCGACGCCTATGCGCGCCACTCGGCCCCCGATGCGCTGAAATTCCCCGCGGGCAAGCGCTCGGGCGGGACGCTCCACATCGTCTGCGCCGGCCCGTTCGCGACCACCCTCCAGCATGTCGAGCCGCAGATCATCGAGCGGGTGAACCGCTTCTTCGGCTATGCCGCTGTCGCCCGCATCGCGCTGAAGCACGGCGAGCTGCCCAAGCGCCCGGCGCTCAATCCGGCGAACGACCCGGCCGCGCCGCTGCCGCCCGAGATGCGCAACGAGCTGAAGGACATCGCCGATCCCGATCTGCGCGCCTCGCTGGAGGCGCTCGCCCGGCAGATCCCGATCACCAAGGGCCTGCCCAAGATCAGCTGACCGAGTTCAGGACCATCGCCATGACGCTTCTTGCCCGCTCGCTCGCGCTCGGCCTCGCGCTTCTCGCCGCCGCCCCGGCGGTGCCGCAGACGCCGCGTCCGGCGGCGGCCGCAGACTGGTCGAAGACCGTGGTCGCGACGCCGCTCGGCCTGCGCATCGGCAATCCGGCGGCGCCGGTGCAGCTCATCGAATATGGTTCCTATACCTGCCCGACCTGCAAGCGCTTCAAGGACGAGGCGCTGGCGACGCTGATGAGCCGCTATGTCGCGACCGGGCGCGTCTCGTTCGAGTTCCGGGTGCTTCCCGTCCACGGCGCGGTCGATGCGGCGATCTCCCAGCTCGTCAACTGTCAGGCGCCCGCAGCCGCCTGGGCGACGACCACCGCGGCCTTCGCCGAACAGCAGACCATCATCGATGCGTTCGTGAAAATCCCGCAGGCCCGCGCCGAGGCGATCTCGAAGCTGCCGCCGCAACAGGCGCTGCTGCAGCTCGCGACGCTCGGCGGGCTCGAACCCTTCGCCGCGCGGCGCGGGCTGCCGAAGGCGCGCTTTGCCCAGTGCATCGGATCGCAGCCGGGGCTCGCGAAGCTTCAGGCGGCGAGCCAGAGCGCCGGGGAGTTCGGCATCGACAGCACCCCGTCCTTCATCCTCAACGGCCGGCTGCAGGAGGGGATCAACGACTGGGGCAGCCTCCGCCAGCTCATCGACGCCGCGCTCGAATAGCCGCCCTCGCGCTGCTTGCCGCCCCCGTGCGCGCGCGCCATAGTGGGCGGGTTGATCGCGCCCGCCTGGCGGGTGCCCAATCTATGGGGACTAACACGATGTCGCTTTCGCTTTCGCGGTCCGCGCTGCTGGCTGCCGCCCTGACGCTGACCCTCGCCGCCTGCGACAAGAAGGAAGAGGCCGGGCTTCCGGCCGGCGAGACCGCGCCCGCCGCGGCGCAGGGCGCCGGCGGTCAGAACTGGGCGGAGACGATCACGGTCACCGACAAGGGCGGCATCGCCATCGGCAATCCCGACGCGCCGGTGAAGCTCATCGAATATGCGTCCTTCACCTGCCCGCACTGCCGCGAGTTCAAGGAACAGGGTCTGCCGACCCTGCTGCGCGACTATGTCGGCACCGGCAAGGTCCACTACGAGTTCCGCAGCTTCCTGCTGAACGGCATCGACATCGGGCCGAGCATGCTCGTGCTCTGCCAGCCGGCGGCGGCGGGCTGGAAGCTCACCGAGGCGCTGTTCAGCACCCAGATGCAGTGGGTGCAGGGCTATCAGACGATCAGCGAGGCCGATCAGGCCAAGCTGCAGGCGATGCCCGCCGACCAGGCGATCGTCGCCATCGCGGACGCCGGCGGCCTCGACGATTTCGCGCGCCTGCGCGGCATTCCGGCGGCGAAGTTCCAGCAGTGCCTCACGGATCAGGCCAGCCTCAACAAGCTGCAGGCCAACGTCCAGGAGGCGGTGTCCAAGTACAAGCTGTCCGGCACCCCGACCTTCGTCATCAACGACGAGACGGTGCCGGACACCTACACTTGGGCGGCGCTGGAGCCGAAGCTCAAGGCCGCGGTCCAGTAAGCGCCGGGGCCGGGGGGCGGCGGTGCGGTTCAGGAAACTCCGGCTCGCCGGGTTCAAATCCTTCGTCGACCCGGCGGAGCTCCGGATCGAGGACGGCCTGACCGGAGTCGTCGGTCCCAACGGCTGCGGCAAATCCAATCTCCTCGAAGCCATCCGCTGGGTGATGGGCGAATCGTCGCCCAAGTCGCTGCGCGGCGGCGGCATGGAGGACGTGATCTTCGCCGGCACCTCGGTGCGCCCGAGCCGCGATTTCGCCGACGTCACCCTGTTGCTCGACAATTCGGCGCGCACCGCCCCCGCGCAGTTCAACGACGGCGACGAGATCGAGGTGATGCGCCGGATCGAGCGCGGGCTCGGCTCAGCCTACCGGATCAACGGCCGCGACGTCCGCCAGAAGGACGTGCAGCTGCTGTTCGCCGACGCCGCGACCGGCGCGCATTCGCCCGCGCTCGTCAGCCAGGGGCGCATCGGCGCGATCATCGCGGCCAAACCGCAGGAACGCCGCGCCATGCTCGAGGAGGCGGCGGGGATCGCCGGCCTCCACGTCCGCCGCAAGGACGCCGAGCAGCGGCTGCGCGCGGCGGAGGCCAATCTCGCCCGGCTCGACGACGTGCTCCAGAACATGGAGGCGCAGGCCGCGAGCCTGAAGCGGCAGGCGCGGCAGGCGGAGCGCTACCGGACGCTCACCGACCGTATCGGCGCGGTCGAGGCACGCCTCCTCCATGCGCGCTGGCGGGCGGCGGCCGAAGCGGCGAAGGCGGCCCGGGCAAGTGCCGCCGAAATCGAGGCGAAGCTCGCCGCAGTGAGCCGGGCGTCGGCCGAGCTGTCGGCGCGGCAGGCCAATGCGGCGGCCGATCTTCCGGCGCTGCGCCAGGCCGAGGCGGAAGCCGCGGCGGCGCTGCAGGCGCTCAATCAGGCGGCGCAGGCGCTGACCGCGGAGTTGGCCGGGGTCGAGCGGCGGCAGCGCGAACTGGACTCCTCTGCACAGACGGTGGCGCGCGACCGCGACCGCGAAGTTTCGATCGCGGCGGATGCCGGCGAGGCGCTGGAGCGGTTGGCGGGGGAGGCGGCGGCGCTCGAGGCGCGGCTGGCGGGCGCGCGGGAGTCGCTCGCGGCGATGGCGGCGAAGGTGGCGGCGGCCGAGCAGCAGGCCTCGGCGCACGAGCGCGAGCTGGCCGAACGCATGGCGGCGCAGGCCGATGCGC
>JADCGM010000369.1 GCA_020249025.1 Alphaproteobacteria bacterium | reverse complement strand
TCGTCGACGAGCACATATTTGAAGCGCTGCTGATAGTCGGCGAGCACGTCGGCGTGAGTCGTGAAGATCGTCAGCATGTGGAGCAGCAGATCGCCGAAGTCGCAGGCGTTCAGCGTCTGCAGCCGCTGCTGATAGGCGGTGTAGAGTTCGATCCCGCGGCCGTCGCCGAATGCGAAGGCCTCCTCGGACGGGACCTTGGCCGGCACCCAGCCCCGGTTCTTCCATTTGTCGATCAGCCCGGCGAGCATCCGCGCCGGCCAGCGCTTCTCGTCGAGATCGGCGGCGATGATGAGCTGCTTCAACAGCCGCAGCTGGTCGTCGGTGTCGAGGATCGTGAAGTTGGATTTGAGCCCGACGAGCTCGGCATGCCGCCGCAGCATCCGCGCCGCCACCGAATGGAAGGTGCCGAGAAACGGCATCCCTTCCGCCGGCCCGCCGAGCAGCGCGCCGATGCGGTGCTGCATCTCGCGCGCGGCCTTGTTGGTGAAGGTGACGGCGAGGATCTCCGACGGCCAGGCGCGGCGGGTGTAGATGAGGTGCGCCAGCCGCGCGGTCAGCGCCTTGGTCTTGCCGGTGCCCGCGCCCGCCAGCACCAGCACCGGCCCGTCGGTCGTCAGCACCGCCTGCCGCTGCGGCGGATTGAGCCCCCGCAGATAGGGCGGCTCGGCATCGGGAAGGGGCGCGGTGGACATCAACCTGTCTTACCAGAACAAGCCGGGAACGGTAGGGTTTCTTGCAGGGTGATGCCGGCGCCAGCCGCGACGCCGCCAACCCGGCTCGCCCTACCGCATCAGCACCAGCTCTTCCGCCATCGTCGGATGGATCGCGACCGTCGCGTCGAGCTGGGCCTTGGTCAGGCCCGCCTTCACGCACACCGCCATCGTCTGCATGATCTCGGCCGCATCCGGCCCGATGATGTGCGCGCCGAGAAGCTGCTCGGTCACCGGGTGGCAGATCAGCTTGTAGAGCGCGCGCTCGTTGCGGTCGGCAAGCACGTTCTTCATCGCGCGGAAGTCGGACGTGTAGACCTTCACCTGGCGGTATTTCGTGCGCGCCTCGCTCTCGGTGAGGCCGACCGCGGCGATCGGCGGGTGGCTGAACACGGCAGAGGGCACGCATTCGTAATCGGGCCGCCACGGCTTCTTCCCGAACACGGTATCGGCGAAGGCATGGCCTTCCTTGATCGCGACGGGCGTCAGCTGGATGCGGTTGGTGACGTCGCCGACCGCGTAGATGTTGTCGACGTTGGTCCGGCTGTCGGCGTCGACGACGATGGCGCGGTTGGCGTCGAGCGCGACACCCAGCGCCTCCAGCCCCAGCCCCTCGGTGTTGGGCGGGCGGCCGATGGCGTAGAGCAGCAGGTCGGCCTCCAGCGGATCGCCGTTCGAGACATGGATCGACAGCGTGCCGTCGTCGCGCTTCTCGATCCGCTCGAAGGCGGCGTTGAAACGGAAATCGATGCCTTTCTGCATCGAGATGAGGTGCAGCCGCTCGCGCAGCTGGTGATCGTAGCCGCGCAGCAGCGCATCGCCGCGCAGCAGCAGCGTCACCTTCACCCCGAATTCGTTGAGGATGCCGGCGAACTCGTTGGCGATATAGCCGCCGCCCGCGATCACCGCGCGCTTGGGCAGGCGGTCGAGGTGGAACACCTCGTTGGAGGTGATGCCATGCTCGGCCCCCGGCACATCCGGGATCGCCGGCCGCGCGCCGGTGGCGACGAGGATCTTGTCCGCGGTGATCGTCCTGTCGCCGACCTTCAGCGTGTGGCGGTCGATCAGCGTCGCGCGGTCGTGGAAGATGGTGACGCCCGCATTCTCGAGGTTGGTCGTGTAGATGCCGTTGAGGCGCTTGACCTCCGACAGCACGTTGTCGCGCAGCGTCGGCCAGTCGAAGGTGGGGGTGCCGACGTCCCAGCCGAAGCGGCGGGCGTCCTCCAGATCCTCGGCGAAGTGCGCGCCATAGACGAGCAGCTTCTTGGGCACGCAGCCGCGGATGACGCAGGTGCCGCCGACCTGGTGCTCCTCGGCGATGGCGACGCGCGCGCCATGCCCCGCCGAGATTCGCGCCGCGCGCACCCCGCCGGACCCGGCGCCGATGACGAAGAGATCATAATCGTGGCTCATGGGGTGGAGCTAAGCCCACCACTTCCGGCGCGCAAACGAATTGTCTGCGCGCCAATCATTGAGGGAGTCGATCAATCCAGCGCCGCGCGCGCCGCTTCCCAGCCGCCGCGGCCGTCGAAAGGCTCGATGCGCGGTTCGATCCCCCCGTCCGAATCGAGGCAGCGCCAGTTCAGGCTCCATCCGTCGGGATGCGAACGAGGTTTGTAGAAGCTCTTGATTCCACAGACCTTGCAGAACAGGTGCCGCGCCGCGCCCGTTCCGAAACGGTATTCGGTGAGCGCGTCGCCGCCCGCCACCAAGCGAAAATCGGCCCCGCCCACAATCAGATGCAAGTAACCGCTACGGGCGCACATGGAGCAGTTGCAGTCGAGCAGCGTGACCTGCGGGCCGACATCGGCTTCGAACCGCACCGCGCCGCAATGGCAACCGCCGCTCAGCGTGATCCCTGCGCCCATCGTTACTGCTCCGTCATTTCAAAATCCGGGCGAAGCCGCCGCCGTTCGTCGCAAAGTCCAAGCGAGCATTTGGAACATCGCACAGTCCGCCCGGGTTCGTCGCGGGCCATACCGGCACCGATAAGGACAAGAAGGAGCACGACCATGGCCAATCAGAACAATGGCGGCAAGTCGAACCGCGGCTTCGCGGCGATGGACGACGACAAGCAGCGCGAGATCGCCTCGAAGGGCGGCAAGGCGTCGGGCGGCAACTTCGCCAACGACCGCGAGCGCGCCTCGGAAGCCGGCCGCAAGGGCGGCGAGGCCAGCCATGGCGGCGGCGGCAACACCAACAACCGCTGATCCGCACCGCCGGACATGAAAGAGGCCGGGCGTCCCCAAGGACGGCCCGGCCTTCTTTCATTTGGCAGGAAGCGATGGTGGAGCCGAGGGGGATCGAACCCCTGACCTCTACAATGCCATTGTAGCGCTCTCCCAGCTGAGCTACGGCCCCGTATCCATCGTCCGGCCCGCCTGGGAGCGGGCGGCAGGGTCTTTAGGTCAGGCCGCGCGCGGGCGCAAGCCTCAGTTCGACCCCTTTTCCTATCAGTCCCTCGTCCTCTCAGCCCTCGTCGTCGTCGCCGCCGACCGCGACGTTCGCCAGCTCGTCGTCGCCGCCGATGTCGACATCGTCCTCGTCGGCCGCGCCGTCGTCGTCGCCGATGTCGAGATCCTCGTCGACGAGCACCTCATCGGCGACGTCGCCGCCCTCGGCCGCCGCCGGCTTCGCCGCCTCGAAGGGCAGCGGCTGCTTGGACTTGAGAATCGGCTCCGGCACCCAGGCGAACCCGCACGAGATGCAGGTGACGGGATCGTCCTTGGTCAGATCGTAGAAGCGCGTGTTGCACTTCGGGCAGGCGCGCTTCGCGCCCCATTCAGGCTTCACCACGGCAGATCTCTCCAAACAAGCGCCGGGAATGGGAATGCGGGCCGCCCCCACACAGGGCCGCCCGAACAGGCGGTGCGCCTTGCCACAGCCCCCCCGCGCTGTCAAAACCGAATTGGGTTCCGGGAGATCGGCGGCCCGTCCCACATTCTCGAGGGTTCCCTTCGCGCGTGACCTCCGCCGACGCTTCGCCGCAACCGCTGTCGCTCCGCGCCGACGCGCCGCTCTCGGGCGTCGTGACGGTGCCCGGGGACAAGTCGATCTCGCACCGCTCGCTGATGCTCGGCGCGCTCGCCGTCGGCGAAACCCGGGTCGAGGGTCTGCTCGAGGGCGAGGATGTGCTTGCCACCGCCGCCGCGCTGCGCGCCTGCGGGGCGGGGATCGCGCGCGACGCCGACGGCGTCTGGACCATCCACGGCGTCGGGGTCGGCGGGTTGCTCCAGCCGCAGACCGCGCTCGACATGGGCAACAGCGGCACCTCGACCCGGCTGCTCATGGGCCTGATGGCCTCGCATCCGCTGACCGCGACCTTCACCGGCGACGCCTCGCTGTCGAAGCGGCCGATGGGCCGCGTCATCGATCCGCTGTCGCAGATGGGCGCGCAGTTCGCCGCCACGCCCGGCGGCCGCCTGCCGCTGACGATGACGGGCGTCTGCCCGGCGCTTCCCATCCGCTACGTGCTCCCGGTCGCGTCGGCGCAGGTGAAGTCGGCGGTGCTGCTCGCCGGGCTCAACACGCCTGGCCTCACCACCGTCGTCGAGCGCACGCCGACCCGCGACCACAGCGAGCGCATGCTCGCCGGCTTCGGCGCCGAGCTCACCGCCGAGGACACGCCCGAGGGCAGGGTCATCACCATCCGCGGCGAGGCCGAGCTGCGCCCGCAGGCGATCGTCGTGCCTGGCGATCCGTCGTCCGCCGCCTTCCCGGTCGCCGCCGCGCTCGTGGTGCCCGGAAGCCGTGTCACCGTGCGCAACGTCGGTGTCAATCCGACCCGCGACGGCCTGTTCCGCGTGCTGACCGCGATGGGCGCGCAGATCACGCGCGCCAACCTGCGCCTCGTCGGCGGCGAGCCGGTCTGCGATCTCGAGGTCACGCACGGTCCGCTCACCGGGATCGACGTCCCGCCCGAGATCGCCCCGTCGATGATCGACGAGTATCCGATCCTGTTCGTCATCGCGGCCTTCGCCGAAGGGCGCACCGTGATGCGCGGGCTCGACGAGCTGCGCGTCAAGGAATCGGACCGCATCGCGGTGATGGCCGCCGGTCTCGCCGCGTGCGGGGTGAGCATCGAGGAGCTGCCCGACGGGCTGATCGTCCACGGCCGCGGCGGCGAGCCTGCGCCCGGTGGCGCGACCGTCGCCAGTCATCTCGATCACCGCATCGCGATGAGCTTCGCGGTCCTTGGTCTCAACGCCGCCAAGCCGGTGACGGTCGACGACGCGCGCCCGATCGCGACAAGCTTTCCGGGCTTCCTGCCGATGATGCGGGGCCTCGGGGCCGCCTAGGCGACCGGCAGCGTGAAGCCGACAGTCGTGCCCTCGCCCAGCCGGCTGGCGATCGTCAGCTGGCCGCGGTGGCGCTCGACGATGTGCTTGACGATGGCGAGACCTAAACCGGTGCCGCCCATGCTGCGCGAGCGGCCGTCGTCGACGCGGTAGAAGCGCTCGGTCAGCCGCGGCAGATGTTCGGGCGGGATGCCCTCGCCGCGGTCGGTCACCGCGATCCGCACCACCGCCCCGTCGCGGACAGCCGATAGCCGGATCGGCGTTCCCGTCCGCCCGTATTTGAGCGCGTTCGACACGAGATTGTGCAGCACCTGA
>JADCGM010000368.1 GCA_020249025.1 Alphaproteobacteria bacterium | reverse complement strand
CGGCTATGGCGACGGCGAGACCTATCTCGGCTCGGATGCGCTGGCGCTCGCGCCGCTGACGCAGCGCATCGCCTATCTCGAAGAGGGCGACTGGGTCGTGATCACGCGCGAGGGCGCGCAGATCTACGATCAGGACAACAATCCGGTGACGCGCGAGATCACGTTGTCGGGGGTGACCGCCGCCGCCGTCGAGAAGGGGCCGTATCGCCACTTCATGCTCAAGGAGATCTTCGAGCAGCCGACCGTCGTCGCCCAGACGCTGCAAAGCTACATCCGCCCGGTCGAGCAGCAGGTCGCGCTCCCGCAGATGGAGATCGACCTGTCGGCAATCGAGCGCATCACCATTGTCGCGTGTGGCACCAGCTTCTACGCCGGCATGGTCGCCAAATACTGGTTCGAGACCTTCGCGCGCGTGCCTGTCGACATCGATGTGGCGTCCGAATTCCGCTACCGCGACCCCGTCCTTCAACCGGGCGGCCTCGCGCTTTTCATCTCGCAGTCGGGCGAGACCGCCGACACGCTCGCCGCGCTGCGCCACTGCAAGGCCAACGGCCAGACCATCGCCGTTGTCGTCAACGTGCCGACCTCGTCGATGGCGCGCGAGGCCGATCTGCTGCTGCCGACGCACGCCGGGCCCGAGATCGGCGTCGCCTCGACCAAGGCCTTCACCTGCCAGCTCGCGGTGCTCGCGGCGCTCGCCGCGCATCTCGCGGTCAAGAAGGGCAAGATGACCCGCGCCGAGGAGCAGGAGGTCGTCCGCCATCTCATCGAGGCGCCCGCCGCGCTCAACGCCGCGCTGTCGCACGATGCCGACATCGCCGGCATGGCGCATCTCATCGCCCCGGCGCGGGACGTGCTCTACCTCGGCCGCGGCCCCGACTATCCGCTGGCGCTCGAAGGGGCGCTGAAGCTGAAGGAGATCAGCTACATCCATGCCGAGGGCTATGCCTCCGGCGAGATGAAGCACGGGCCCATCGCGCTGATCGACGAGGCGGTGCCGGTGATCGTGCTCGCACCCTCGGGCCCGCTCTTCGAGAGGACCGTCTCCAACATGCAGGAGGTCCGCGCTCGCGGCGGCAAGATTGTGCTGATCTCGGATGCCGAGGGGCTGCACGAGGCCGGCGAGGGCTGCCTCGCCACCATCGAGATGCCGAAGGTCCATCCGCTGATCGCGCCGCTCGTCTATGCGGTGCCGGTCCAGCTGCTGGCCTATCATGTCGCGGTGGCGAAGGGCACCGACGTCGACCAGCCCCGCAACCTCGCCAAGTCGGTGACCGTCGAATAGGGCCGCAGCCGCCCGGCACGGTTTTCACCGGGCGGCAACCCTCAAAAGATCAATGGCATGACCGGCCCGCCATGCTCTATGGACCGCATGGGGGGCAGGATGTGACGGGGCACCGCATCATGCCGCGAATGGACGACCAGATCTTGCAGCGCATCCGGCGCGTGCTGGCCAAGCGCGGGCCCGACAGCCCGCCGGGACCGGTGCGGCTGGACCGTATCGAGGATGCGGTGCTGCACGCCCATGTCATGGAGCTGATCGAACGCGGCGAGGTGCGCGGCGATGTCGTCGAGCGCGACGGCCAGCCGGTGGCGCGCGTCTTCGGCGGGCTGACCGAGGCCGGTCGGCAGGCGATGTTGGACCATGTCGAGGCCCAGCGCGCCCGGCAGGAACAGCACGACCGCATGGTCGCGGCCGAAACCGCCGCGCGGGCCCGGCGGCTGAAGCGCATCGCGGTGACGATGGCGGCGACGCTCGCCGCTGTCGGTCTCTGGTTCTTCCTGTCGCCCGGCCCCTAGTGGCGCCGGGCGCAGGCCGCGATCAGGCGGCCTTCGGGGCGGCGGCGCGGACGCCCTCGTCGACGTGGTCGGCGAACTGGGCGAAGTTGTCGATGAACATCTTCACCAGCGCCTTCGCCTTCTCGTCATAGGCGGCCGGGTCGGCCCATGCGGCGCGGGGGTCGAGGATCTTCGAATCGACGCCCGGCACCGCGACCGGCACCTGGAAGCCGAAGTTCGGATCAACGCGGAACTCGACGTTCTTGAGGCTGCCGTCGAGCGCGGCGTTGAGCAGCGCGCGGGTCGCCTTGATCGGCATGCGCTTGATGCCCGGCATCGTCGCCATGCCGCCGGTCCAGCCGGTGTTGACGAGCCAGCAGTCGACGCCGCCCTTGGCGATGCGCTCCTTGAGAAGATCGCCGTAGACCGACGGGTGGCGCGGCATGAACGGCGCGCCGAAGCAGGTCGAGAAGGTCGCCTCCGGCTCGGTGACGCCGATCTCGGTGCCGGCGACGCGCGCGGTGTAGCCCGACAGGAAGTGGTACATCGCCTGATCGGGCGTCAGCTTCGCGATCGGGGGCAGCACGCCGAACGCGTCGGCGGTCAGCATGATGATGTTCTTCGGCACCGGGCCCATGTTCTGGGCCGAGGTGTTCGGGATGAAGTCGATCGGATACGAGCCGCGGCTGTTCTCGGCGAGACGGTTGTCGTCGAGGTCGATAACGCGCGTCGCGGGGTCGATCACGACATTCTCGAGGATCGTGCCGAAGCGCTTGGTCGTCGCGTATATCTCCGGCTCGGCCTCGGCCGAGAGGCGGATCATCTTCGCATAGCAGCCGCCCTCGAAGTTGAAGACCGCGGTGTCCGACCAGCCATGCTCGTCGTCGCCGATGAGGGTGCGCGAGGCGTCGGCCGACAGCGTCGTCTTGCCGGTGCCCGACAGGCCGAAGAACACGGCGGTGTCGCCGTTCGGCCCGATGTTCGCCGAGCAGTGCATCGGCATCACGCCCGTGACCGGCAGCTTGTAATTGAGGATGCCGAACACCGACTTCTTCATCTCGCCGGCGTACTTGGTGCCACCGATGAGGATGAGCTTCTCGGTGAAGTTGACCGCGATCACCGTCTCGGTGCGGCTGCCGTGCTTGGCCGGGTCGGCTCGGAAGCTCGGCAGGTCGATGATCGTGAACTCGGGCAGGAAGTCGGCGAGCGCCGCCGCCTCGGGCCGCACCAGCAGCGTGCGGATGAACAGCGAATGCCAAGCATATTCGGTGACGACCCGGACGTTGACCCGGTGCTCCGGCTGCGAACCGCCGTAGAGGTCCTGGACGAACAGCGTGTCCTTGCTGCCGAGGTGCGCGAGGAAGTCGGCCTTCAGTGCCGCGAAGTGCGCCGGATCCATCGGGACATTGGTCTTGCCCCACCAGATGGTGTTCTCGGTCTCGCCGTCGCGGACGATGAACTTGTCCTTGGCCGAGCGCCCGGTGTGCTTGCCGGTCTCGACGACGAAGGCACCGTCCTTCGACAGGATGCCCTCGCCGCGGCGCACCGCGGTCTCGATGAGGGGCGCCGTGCCCAGATTCCAGTGCAGCTCGGCCGTCGTCTTGATGCCCTGTTTGTCGAGGCCATGGGTCGAAGCTGTCACTGGATGGTCTCCCTGCATGTCAGTGGCTGCGCCCCCGGCGCATCAGTTGGCGCGCGCATACACGAACAACCCGCGAAAGGTCAAAACGCATGCATCGTCGCAGGTGGCGCGGCGGGTTCGTTGCAGCTATGACAGGCGGGCGCCGGGGGGCGCAACAGGGAAGGCGAGCCACCGAGCGATGCCATTGCGCGCCGGCGACCAACCGGACAGCCCGTCCACACCCCCGTGGCGCGGGCTGTTGGCGCGCCTGCTGGGACGATGGGCCGCACCCGCCTCCGGACGCCCCGCCCCGCCCGTCTCCGACGATGCCGAGGACCTGCGCCGCCTCTTCGAGCTGTCGCCGCAGATCCCGTGGCTGGCGGACGCCGGCGGCCATGTCGTGCGCTTCAACGCGCGCTGGCGCGACCTTCTCGGCATCAGCGACGCCGAGGCGCGCCGCGCCTGGTATGTCAGCGGGCATCCCGACGATCTGGCCGCGCTCGAAACGGACTGGGCGCGCTCGCTGGCCACCGGCGCGCCCTTCGATCACGAGCACCGCGTCCGTCTCGCCGACGGCAGCTATCACTGGTTCCGCTCGCGCGCCTTCCCGCACCGCGACGCCACCGGCGCGATCGACGGCTGGTACGGGGTCAGCGAGGACATCGACGAGCTGAAGCGCACCCAGGCCGAACTCGGCGCCAGCCGCGAGCGGCTGTCCGACAACGAACAGCGGCTCGATCTCGCGATGACCGCGGCGCGGTTCGGGGCGTGGGAATGGGATCTCGTCGCCAAGCGCGGCTGGTGGAGCCCGCGCGCCTGCGAGATCATGGGCGTCCCGCCCGGCACCGAACCGACGCCCGAGCTGCGCTGGGGCCTTGTCCACCCCGACGACCGCGAGGCGGTTCAGGCGTCGGCCGCCGAGGCGGCGGCGGCGCAGGGCGGCTATGAGCAGCGCTACCGCATCGTCCGCCCCGACGGCGCGGTGCGCTGGGTGCTGTCGCGCGGCCGCGCCAATCTCGAGGAGGGCCAGCGCCTCACCGTCAGCGGCGTCATCCAGGACGTCACCGACGAGGAAGCGACCCGCCGCGCGCTCGCCGACAGCGAAACCCGGCTGCTGCGCAGCCAGGCCATCGCCGGCATCGGCTCCTATGAATGGAACCTTCAGACCGGGGTCGGCGAATTTTCGCCCAATCTGCTCCGGCTCGCCGGCCTCCCGCCCGAGGCGCGGCCGACGCTTCCCGAGCTCATCGAGCATGTCCATCCGGACGACCGCGCCGCCGTCGCCGAGGCTGCGGCCAAAGCCGCCGCCGGCGCCTCGCACGCCGAGATCGAATATCGTTTCGTGCGGCCCGACGGCAGCGTGCGCTGGGCCCGCGACGTCGGCTCGACGACCCGCAATTCCGACGGCGTGCCGTTCTGGGCCGGGGTGATCATCGACATCACCGCGATGCGCGAAGCCGCCGACCGCATCGCCGAAAGCGAGGTCCGCACCCGGCTGATCCACGAGTTCGCCGGCGTCGGCACCTGGGAGTTCGTCGTCGGTGACGGCATGCGCTGGTCGCCCGAGATCTACCGGCTTTACGACCGCGATCCCGGCGACGGCCCGCCAGACGCCGACGGCTGGAGCGCCATGCTCCACCCCGACGACGTCGGGACCGCGATGATCCCGCTGAAGACGCTGACCCCGGACCAGGCCGACTTTCTCGCCGAATTCCGTGTCCGCCGCGCCGACGGCGGCTGGCGTTGGCTGCAGGGGCAGGGGCGGGTGGTGCGGGACGCCGCCGGCGCCATCGTCCGCGTGCTCGGCATCAACATTGACATCAGCGACCGCAAGGCCGCTGAGGAGGCGCTTCGTCAACGCGAGCGCCAGCTGCTGTCGTTTGTCGAACATGCCCCCGTCGGAATCGCCATGTTCGACCGGGAGATGCGCTATCTGGCGGCGAGCGAACGCTTTCTCGCCGATCTTGGCTTCGGCCGCGACGAGGTGCTCGGCCGCTGCCATTACGAAGTTGTCCCCGATATTCCCGAACGCTGGCGCGAGATTCACCGCCGCGCGCTTGCCGGCGAGACGCTGCGCAAGAACCAGCAGCAATTCATCGAGATGGCGACCGAAACTTTCAAGGTCCAGCGCGAGAAGGCCGACGCCGGGCTCCAGAAGAACAAAGCGGAGATGGCCGAGCTGATCGCGCCGATGCGAGATACGCTCAGCCGCTACGAGGAGCAGATCAAGGCGATCGAGGTCGCGCGCGCCGAAGCCTATGGGCAGCTGAAGTCGCAGATCGAGACGGTGGCGCAGGGCCAGCTCGCGGTGCGCGACGAGGCCGCGAAGCTGGTTTCGGCGCTGCGCTCGTCGGGCAAGACAGCGGGCAGCTGGGGCGAACAACAGCTTCGCAACGTGCTGGAGATGGCGGGACTGCGCGAGGGCCTCGACTTCTCGGTGCAGACCAGCACCGACACCGAGGACGGCAAGCGCCGTCCGGACGCGATCATCCGACTGCCCGGCGGGCGCGAGCTGATCATCGATTCGAAGTGCAGCCTCAACGACTATCTCGCCGCCGGCGAGGCGGACGGGGAGGATGCGCGGCGCGCCGCCTACAAGCGCCACGCGCTCGCGGTTCGCGCCCATGCAAAGGGGCTCGGCGAGAAGGCCTATTGGAACGAATTCGGCAAGTCGGCGGACTTCGTCGTGATGTTCCTGCCGGGCGAGAATTTCCTGTCGGCGGCGCTCGAACATGATCTGGCGTTGCTCGGCTGGGCGTTCGACCAGCGGATCCTGCTGGCGGGTCCCATCAACCTGCTCGCCATCGCCAAGACGGTGGCGCTCGTCTGGCGGCAGGAGACGCTGGCGGAAGAGGCGCAGCGCATCGGCGAGTTGGGCGCGGACCTGCACGCCGCGATCGCGACAATGGCCGATCACGTCGCGCGTGTTGGCGGCAACCTCGACTCGGCGGTGCGCGCCTACGACGACTTCGTCGGCTCGCTCGAACGCAACGTGCTGCCCAAGGCGCGGCGCTTCACCGAAATGGGGGTGGAGAAGGGCAAGAAGCAGGTCGCCGAGGTCAAGCCGGTGGCGAAGACCACCCGCACCCGCGTCGCTCCTGAACTGATCGCCCTGCCGAAAGGCGAAGCCGCCGAATAGGCGTCAGGCCGCCGCGCTGCGGCGCAGCTCGGACAGGCGCTTTTCCCAGGCGAGCGCGTGGGTGACGATGGTGTCCAGGTTGGCCCAGCGCGGCTGCCAGCCGAAGGTTTCGACGATACGGCTGTTGTCAGCGACGAGCGCGGCCGGATCGCCGGCGCGGCGTCCCTCCATCGTCCGCTGGATCGCGACGCCCGACACGCGCTCGACCGCATCGAGCACCTCGAGCACCGAGAAGCCGCGGTTGTAGCCGCAGTTGAGCGTTAGCGACCGGTCCGGCTGTTCGATGAGGTTCCGGAGCGCGATGACATGCGCCTCGGCGAGATCGGCGACATGGATGTAGTCGCGCACGCCGGTCCCGTCGGGCGTGTCGTAATCGGTGCCATAGACGGTAACGCCT
>JADCGM010000367.1 GCA_020249025.1 Alphaproteobacteria bacterium | reverse complement strand
AGGCGAGATCGCCGGCGGCGTCGGCCTCCGCCCCGGCGTCGCGGCAGGCGGCCACGGCCAGCCGTTGGGCGATGGCGTCGTCCTCGATGACGAGAATGCGCGGCACGTCGAAAAGACCCCCCTGATTCCGGCGCTTTTCTGCCGGATCGCGCGCCGCCGGGCAACGGCGAGGCTGCGCGAGCGGCGCGCGTCGCCTAGCACGGCGGCCGCCTCAGGCGAAAGGGGCGACTCCCGTCAGAATGGCGCGCACGAGATCGGGCTGACCGGCCGCGCCGGTCTTGGCGAAGATGCGCTTCGAATAGTTGCGCGCCGTCTCCCGCGTAAGGCCGAGCCGTGCGCCGGCCTCGCCGAGCGATTCCCCCGCCGCCAGCGCCGAGGCCAGCGCCGCCTCGCGCGCCGACAGACCGTGGAGCGCGCGCAGCACTCCGGGGTCGACGCTGCGCGCCGCCGTTCGCACCGCACCGGTCGCCGCGACCCCGGCGAGCGACGCCGGATACAGCAACAGGGTCCGGTCGCCGCGCCGGTCGAGCGCGACGATCTCCGGGGCGGCCGCCGGATCGGCGGCGAGCCGGGCGCACGCGGCGCCGAGCGCGTCGGCCGCCGGTCCTGGTAGCGCCAGCCGCCGCGGCGGGCCGGGATCGGCCGCGAACGGGAGCAATCGCTGCGCGGCGGCGCCGGCGGCCAGCACGCGGCCCTCGGCGTCGAAGGCGATCTGCGCCGCGCCCAGCCGGGCCAGCCCGTCCTCGGCAACCACCGCGCGCAGCCGCTCGGCCTGGAGGAGGGCGAAGGTCCGCAGCGCCGGGGCGAGCAGCGGCTCTATCAGCGCCAGCGTCGCCACTGCCGCGCCCTCGAAGTCCTCGCGCGGGTGGGTGAGAACGAGCGTCGCGGTCCATCCATCCGCCGCGACACGCAGCACGCGGGCATGGCGCACGCCGGCGGCGGCGAGCGCGGCGCGCTGCGACGCGGTGCGCGCCGCAACCGAATGATCGAGCAGCTCGTCCAGCGCATAGACGCGCCCGGCCCGCAGCGCCGCACCTGCCGCCGCCCGCTCGAACGCGGCGAGCGCCGCCGCGCCGCCGCTCGAGGCCGCCACCACCGTTCGCACTCTGCCCGGCCCGTCGAGCGCGAGGACGGCCGTGGCGGCCCGGGTCCGAAGTGCCACGTTGCGCACCAGCAGCGCCCATGGCGGATTGTCCCGCGCGCCGTCGAGCAGCGGTAGCACCAGTTCGCGCAGATCGGCGGGCAGCATCGCCGCGCTTGATCCCATATGGGAGCATACCCGTCAAGCGCGTGCGGCGATCACTCGCGGCGGTCTCCACTGCCGGGACAATGGATTCGCCGCCATGCTCACCCATCTCCAGCGCCTCGAAGCCGAGAGCATCCACATCCTGCGCGAGGTCGTCGCGGAGGCCGAACGGCCGGTGATGCTCTATTCGATCGGCAAGGATTCGGCGGTGATGCTGCATCTGGCGAAGAAGGCCTTCTACCCGGCCCCGCCGCCCTTCCCGCTGCTCCACGTCGACACCACCTGGAAGTTCCGCGACATGTATGCGCTGCGCGAGAAGGCGGCGCAGGGCGCGGGGATGGAGCTGCTCGTCTGGCAGAACCCCGAGGCGCGGGAGCGCGGCATCAACCCGTTCGATCATGGCCCGCTGCACACCGATATGTGGAAGACGCAGGGGCTGAAGCAGGCGCTCGACCATCATGGTTTCGACGCGGCCTTCGGCGGCGCGCGCCGCGACGAGGAGAAGAGCCGCGCCAAGGAGCGCATCTTCTCCTTCCGCACCGCCACCCACGCCTGGGACCCGAAGAACCAGAGGCCCGAGCTTTGGAACCTCTACAACGCCCGCAAGCGCAAGGGCGAAAGCATCCGCGTCTTCCCGATCTCCAACTGGACCGAGCTCGACATCTGGCAATACATCCGCCTCAACAACATCGAGATCGTCCCGCTCTACTTCGCGGCGACGCGGCCGACCTTCGTCCATGACGGTGGGCTGTTCATGGCCGATGACCCTGACCGGCTGACGCGCGTGCTGGGCCGCACCCCCGACATCGTCGAACGCTCGATCCGCTTCCGCACACTCGGCTGCTTCCCGCTCACCGGCGCGGTCGAGAGCGAGGCGGCGACGCTCGAAGAGGTGATCCAGGAAACGCTGCTCACCACCACCTCCGAGCGCCAGGGCCGCGTCATCGACAAGGACGCCGGCGACGCCTCGATGGAGAAGAAGAAGCAGGAGGGCTATTTCTGATGACCGCCCCCGGCACCGACCCGACCTACCGGACCGAGGCGCTCATCGCCGAGGACATCGAGGCTTATCTCGCCGGCCATGAGAAGAAATCCCTGCTGCGCTTCATCACCTGCGGCTCGGTCGACGACGGCAAGTCCACGCTGATCGGACGTCTCCTCTACGACTCGAAGATGATCTTCGAGGACCAGCTTGCAGCCCTTGAGGCGGATTCGAAGCGGGTCGGCACGCAGGGCCAGGCGATCGACTTCGCGCTGCTCGTCGACGGGCTCGCCGCCGAGCGCGAGCAGGGCATCACCATCGACGTCGCCTACCGCTTCTTCACCACCGAGCGCCGCAAGTTCATCGTCGCCGACTGCCCCGGCCACGAACAGTACACGCGCAACATGGTGACCGGCGCCTCGACCGCCGACCTCGCCGTCATCCTCATCGATGCGCGCAAGGGCGTGCTCGTCCAGACACGGCGGCACAGCTACCTCTGCCACCTGCTCGGCATCCGCCACATCGTGCTGGCGGTGAACAAGATGGACCTCATCGGCTACGATCAGGCCCGCTACGAGGCGATCGTCGCCGACTATGCCGCCTTCGCCGAGGGCATCGGCATCGAGACGTTCACCCCCATTCCGATCTCGGGCTTCGCCGGCGACAACATCACCGCGCCGTCGCTGAACACGCCCTGGTACTGCGGGCCGGCGCTGATGCCGCATCTGGAGACGGTCGAGCTCGACACCACCGCCGACCGGGCGCGGCCGTTCCGGCTGCCGGTGCAGTGGGTCAACCGCCCCAACCTCGATCTGCGCGGCTTTTCCGGGCTCATCGCCAGCGGCGTAGTCCGCCCGGGCGATCCGGTGCGGGTGCTGCCGTCGGGCCGCACCTCGACGGTGACGCGGCTGCTGACGATGGACGGCGATCTCGACGCGGCCACGGCCGGCCAGTCGGTGACAGTCTGCCTTGCCGACGAGATCGATTGCTCGCGCGGCGACGTGCTCGCCGCCGCCGGCGATCCGCCGCAGGCCGCCGACCAGTTCGAAGCGACGCTGATCTGGATGGACGACGAGGCGCTGATCCCGGGCCGCGGCTATTGGCTGAAGCTCGGCGCGCAGACCGTCACCGCCACGATCCAGCCGCCCAAGCACCAGATCAACGTCAACACGATGGAAAAGCTCGCGGCCAAGACGCTGGAGCTGAACGCCATCGGCGTCGCCCAGTTCGCGACCGACCGGCCTCTCGTCTTCGAGCCTTATGCCGACAATCGCGCATTGGGCGGCTTCATCCTGATCGACAAGCTGACCAACCGCACGGTGGCGGCCGGGCTCATTCACTTCAGCCTGCGCCGTGCGCAGAATATCCACCGTCAGGCGACCGACATCGGTCGCGAGGCGCATGCGCGGCTGAAGAACCAGACGCCGAAGGTGCTGTGGTTCACCGGTCTGTCGGGGGCGGGCAAGTCGACCATCGCCAACGAGGTGGAAAAGCTGCTCCACCTCATGAACCGGCACACCTTCCTCCTCGACGGCGACAACGTCCGCCACGGGCTCAACAAGGATCTAGGCTTCACCGAGGCCGACCGCATCGAGAACATCCGGCGCGTCGGCGAGGTCGCGAAGCTGATGGCGGACGCCGGGCTGATCGTGCTGACCGCCTTCATCAGCCCGTTCCGCGCCGAGCGCGAGATGGTGCGGCGGATGCTGCCCGAGGGCGAGTTCGTCGAGATCTTCGTCGACACCCCGCTCGCCGAGGCGGAGGCGCGCGACGTGAAGGGCCTCTACGCCAAGGCGCGGCGCGGCGAGCTCAAGAACTTCACCGGCATCGACAGCCCTTATGAGCCGCCCGAGGCGCCCGAGATCCGCGTCAACACCGTCGAGATGACGCCGCGGCAGGCCGCCGAGCACATCGTCCGCACCATCCTGCCGCTGCCATGACCGGCCCGGGCTTCCCTGCCGCGCCCGGCGCGCTATGGAAGCGCCGGACAACGGGGAGCGACGGCCGATGAAGCAGCGGTTCGATGTGCTGATCGTGGGGGCGGGCCATGCCGGCGCGCAGGCAGCGATCATGCTGCGCCAGTCGAAGTACGAGGGCTCGGTCGCGCTGCTCGGCGACGAGCCCGAGCTGCCCTATGAACGCCCGCCGCTGTCGAAGGACTATCTCGCCGGCGACAAGAGCTTCGAGCGCATCCTCATCCGGCCCGAGGCCTTCTGGACCGAGCGCGCGGTGACGTTGCTTCCCGGCCGGCGGGTGGTGTCGGTCGATCCTGCGGCGCACAGCGTGACGACTGCGGACGGCGAGACCATCGGTTACGGCAAGCTGATCTGGGCGGCGGGCGGCGCGGCCCGGCGGCTGCCCTGCCCAGGCGGCGATCTCGCCGGCGTCCACACCGTGCGCACCCGTGCCGATGTCGACCGGATGCTCGGCGAGCTGGCGGGCGTATCCCGCGTCGTCGTCATCGGCGGCGGCTACATCGGGCTGGAAGCGGCGGCGGTGCTGACCAAGTTCGGCAAGTCGGTGACGCTTCTGGAGGCGCTCGACCGGGTGCTCGCGCGCGTCGCCGGCGAGGCGCTGTCGCGCTTCTACGAGGCCGAGCATCGCGCCCATGGCGTCGACGTGCGGCTGGGCGTCGGGGTGACTGCGCTGGAGGGCGAGGGCGGCCGGGTGACGGGCGTGCGCCTCGCCGACGGGTCGCTGCTGCCGGCCGACATGGTGATCGTCGGCATCGGCATCGTGCCCGAAGTCGGCCCGTTGCTGGCGGCGGGGGCCGAGGGCGGCAATGGCGTCGTCGTCGACAGCCGCTGCCGGACCTCGCTCGCCGACGTGTTCGCGGTCGGCGACTGTGCGCTTCACGTCAACCGCTTCGCCGGGGGCACGGAAATGCGTGTCGAATCCGTGCAGAACGCCAACGATCAGGCGAGCGTCGCGGCGAAGATCATCGCCGGGATCGACGCCGAATATGACGCGGTGCCGTGGTTCTGGTCCAACCAGTACGATCTGCGCCTGCAGACGATCGGCCTGTCGACGGGGCACGACGCGACGGTGGTGCGGGGCGATCCGGCGGCGCGGAGCTTTTCGGTCGTCTATCTGAAGGCCGGGCGCGTCGTCGCGCTCGACTGCGTCAACGCCACCAAGGACTATGTGCAAGGCCGCAAGCTCGTGCTCGACGGCGCGGTCGTTGCGCCGGCGCAGCTCGCCGACGCCGCGGTTCCGCTGAAGGACCTCGCCGGTCCGGCTTGACCGCTTCGAACTCCCCCGTTGCCGCGGCGAATCGGGCCGCTAATGTGCGGCGCAGATCATGTGGCAGCTTTTCCAGTATCCGCTCTGTCCCTTCTCGCGGAAGGTGCGCTTCGCGCTTGCCGAAAAGGGCGTCGCGCATGAGCTCGTGCGCGAATATCCGTGGGACAAGCGCGACGAGTTCACCGATCTCAATCCCGCCGGACAGACGCCGGTTCTGGTCGCGACCTCGGGGGCGCTGACGCTCATCGATTCGAACGCGATCTGCGAATATTTCGAGGAGACGGTGGAGCGCACGCCGCTGCTCGGCGCGGGGCCGGCCGAGCGCGCCGAGACGCGCCGCCTCGTCGCCTGGTTCGACACCAAGTTCTTCGCCGAAGCCGGGGTGCTGCTGCTCCAGGAGCGGATGTTCAAGCGGCTCGTCGCGCGATCGTCCCCCGATGCGACGCTGCTGCGCGCAGCGGGCCGCGCGGTCGAGCATCACCTCGATTACATCGAATATCTGCTCGATCACCGGCGCTGGCTCGGCGGCTCGACCTTCGGGCTCGCCGACATCGCGGCAGCCGCGCATCTGTCGGTCGCGGACTATCTCAACGGCGTCGACTGGACCGGCCATGCCGGGGCCAAGCAATGGTATTCGGCGATCAAGTCGCGCCCGACGTTCCGGCCGCTGCTGGCCGACCGGATGGAGGGGCTGGCCCCGCCGCAGCACTACGACAAGCTGGATTTCTAGGGGCGGGCGCTGCTGGCGCCATATCCTGCGGCACCCCCACCCTTACCCTCCCCCGGTTCGGGGGCGGGGGACGCAACCGCCGGGTTTAATCCGGCGATGTAGAACCTGGCGCAGCGCTTCTGTCCCCCGCCCCCGAACCGGGGGAGGGTAAGGGTGGGGGGCTCTCAGGATCGAGCGCCCAACCCTACCCCGAATTCCGAAGGCCCGCCGCGACGCCGTTGATCGTCAGCAGGATCCCGTCGCGCACCCTCGGGTCCGTATCGCCGCCTCGATAGCGACGGATCAGTTCGATCTGGAGGTGATTGAGCGGCTCGATATAGGGCAGCCGGAGCTTGATCGACCGCGCCAGTTGCGGCTGGCGGTCGAGGAGCGCGGTCTGGCCGGTGAGGGTCAGCACGGCGTCGCAGGCGCGCCGCCATTCGTCGTGGATGGCGGTGAAGATGCGGGTGCGCAGCGCGGCGTCGGGCACCAGCGCGGCATAGCGTTCGGCGACGCCCATGTCGGATTTGGCGAGCACCATCTCGAGGTTGGAGAGCGTCACCCCGAGGAACGGCCATTCCGCCGCCATCGCTTTCAACAGGCCAGGATCGCGGAACCTGGTGAGCGCCGTCCCCGATCCGAACCAGCCCGGCAGCATGATCCGCGCCTGCGCCCAGCTGAACACCCAGGGGATGGCGCGCAGGTCCTCGATGCGGTCGGACTTGGTGCGCGACGCCGGGCGCGAGCCGATCTTCAGCTCGGCGATCTCGGCGATGGGGGTGGCGGCGCGGAAGAAGTCCTTGAACCCCGGCGTCTCGTAGACGAGGCCGCGATAGGCGCGGAAGGCCGCGGCGCTGACCTCGGCGAAGGCGTCGCGATAGGCGGGCAGCGCCGCTGGCGCGGCGCTGTCGGTGAGGCTCGCGAGCACGGTCGCCGCCGTCATCGCTTCGAGATTGGCCGCCGCCAGCCCCGGCGTTCCGTATTTGGAGGCGATGACCTCGCCCTGTTCGGTGATGCGGATGCGGCCGCCGACGCTGCCCGCCGGCTGGGCGCGGATCGCCTCGAACGCCGAGCCGCCGCCGCGCCCGACCGCGCCGCCGCGGCCATGGAAGAGCTGGAGCCGCACGCCCGCCCGGCGGAACACGTCGACGAGCGCCAGCGCGCCCTCGTGCAGCGACCAGTTGGAGGTGAGGTAGCCGCCGTCCTTGTTCGAGTCCGAATAGCCGACCATCACCTCCTGCAAGCCGCCGCGCCCCTGCACCAGCGCCGCGATCTCGGGGTAGCCGAAATAGGCGGTCATCACCTCGGGCGCGGCTTCGAGATCCTCGATGGTCTCGAACAGCGGCCCCGCCATGATCTCCGAGGCGGGAGCGCCGTCCGCGCCCAGCGCGAACAGCCCGACCTCCTTCAGCAGCAGATGGACCTCGAGCAGGTTGTCGACCCCGCTCGTCTTCGAGACGATGTAGGCGCGGATCACCTCGGGACCGAAGCGGGCGTGGGCATCGGCGGCGGCGCGCAGGATCGCCAGCTCCTTCGCCGTCTCCTCGCTGTAGGCGGCATAGGGGTTGGCGAGGAGCCGCCGGTGCGCCAGCTCGCGGCGCAGCACCGCGACCCGCCCGTCGCGGTCGAGCGCGAGATAGTCGGCCTCGACCCCCGCGACCGCCAGCAGCTCGGCGACGACGCGGCCGTGGACATCGGCGTTCTGGCGCAGGTCGATCGTCGCCAGATGGAAGCCGAAAGTCTCGACCGCGCGGGTCAGCCGGTCGAGCCGGCCGCCTTTCATCGTGTCGCCGAGATCGGCGGCGAGCGCATCGCGCAGCACGGCGAGATCGGCAAGCAGCGCAGCACTGTCGGGATAGGCCACGGCCGGAACGGTCGCCGGGCGCGCCGGGGCCTGGCCGGTCAGAGCGGTCAGCGTCGCGGCGACGCGCGCATAGATGCCGGTGATGGCGCGGCGATAGGGCTCGTCGGCGCGCTGGATCGCGGCGTCGCCGCCCGCATCGGCGAGCGCGCGCAGTTCGGGCGTCACCGGCGCCAGCGTCTCGGAGATCGCCAGCAGCGCGCCGAGCGCGTGCAGCTCTTCCAGATAGAATTGCATCACGGTCGCCGCAGCGCTGTCGATGGCATAGCGCAGCGTGTCGGCGGTGACGTTGGGGTTGCCGTCACGGTCGCCGCCGATCCAGGTGCCGGGCTTGAGGAAGCTCGGCAGCGGCTGGCCGAGCAGCTTTTCCCAAGCGGCGTGGAGACGCGGGATCGTCGGCAGGAAGCTGCCGCGCAGGTAGGAGAGGGCGGTGTCGACCTCGTCCTGAACGACGATGCGCTGGGCGCGCAGCGGCCGCGTCCGCCACAGCACCGCGATCTGGCGGCGGAGATCGGCCTCGACATCGGCCGGGTCGGCGCCGGCGTCGCGCTCGGCGAGCGCATGGGCGATCGCCGCCTCGCGGTCGATCACCGACTTGCGGCGCACCTCGGTCGGGTGCGCGGTCAGCACCGGGGCGATCAGCGCGCCGGTGAGAAGCTCGGCGGCCGCCGCCCGGTCGATCCCGGCGAGCGCGCCGGCCAGCGTCGTCTCGGGCCGCGCGGCGCGCCCCAGCCGGTCCTCGGCGATGTTGGCGAGCAGCGAAAACAGGGTGAAGCCGCGCACGAAGGCGAGCGTATCGTCGATCGAGAGATCGTCGAGCCGGGTTTCGAGCGCGCGGGGCGTCTCCTCGCCGCCGTCGCGGTGAACGGCGACCGCCGCCTGGCGGATCGCCTCGATGCGGTCGTAGAGCGCGACGCCGTCGGCCTGCCGGATCGCATCACCGAGCAGCCGCCCGAGATAGCGCAGGTCTTCCCGGTCGTCGGCCATGTGCGCCCCTTCGCCGTCTGTCCCCGGCAGAGTTAGCGCAGGGACAGGCGGGAAGTTCAACCCGCCGGGGCTAGCGCAGGTTGACCGCGCGCACCTCGTCGTTGTCGGGCGGGGTCTGGGTGACGTTGGCCTTGGCGACTTCCCAGAGCTGGGCGACGGTGCTCGAGGGCGAATCCCAGAAGGTCGCACGCACCGGATCGACGCGGATCAGCCCGACGTTCTCGGCCTCCGGCCCCTGCGGCAGCCATGCCTCGGCGAAGGCGTTCCACAGCTCTTTCTGCTTGGCGACGTCGCGCACGACGCGGGCATGGCCGACGACCGCGACATAGGTCGAATCGTCCTTGTCGGCGAAGGCGAGGTTGACCGCCTCGCCGTCGCCGATCTCGTGGGTCTTGTCGGTGTCGAGCGGGGTGATGAACCAGATCACGCGGCCGTCGCGCTCCGGATAGGCCGACATCGGCCGGCTCTCGATGACATCGCCGCGCGAGGTGGCGAGCATGCAGATGCGGATGTCCTCGATGAGGTCCCAGAGCTTGGTTTCGGGGTGGGCGTCGTGGTCGGGCATGGGGTGGGGGTCCTTTACGCTGCGCAACGGAACGGGCGGACAGACGCGCGGGAACGGGCGCTAGTTCCCGTCAGCGAAGCCCGGATCGCCACCCGGGGCGATGTCGGCCGCGTCGGGCGTTCCGCGCCTGGGCGGCGCGACCGACCCGTCAGCATCCGGACGCCCGACCGACTCCCGGGTCTCGGCCTCCAGCTGCGCCTGCGCCCGCGCATCCCAGCGCCGCGGATCGTTGGGCGCGATCCGCGACTGGCTGACGCCGCCGATGTCGGACGAGGGCGGGGAGGGGGGCGGCTTCGGCATGGCGGGGCTCCGCTGGAAGGGGTCCTTTGCGAACGAAGCCGCCGCGCCCCTGTTCCGCCGCTGTCCGCCGCCGGTTCGCCGCATGCGAAAAAATTTCCATCCGCATGCGGAACCCGCCCGCGCCCCGATCATTCTAAGGGTCGGATCGCGATCTTTGCCCCCCGCTCTCGCGGTCCAAACCGAGCCCGGACGCATCATCCCCCCGAATGCGTCCGGGCTCTTTCATGTCCGGGGT
>JADCGM010000366.1 GCA_020249025.1 Alphaproteobacteria bacterium | reverse complement strand
GCCAGAGCGTCGGCCGCGATCGCGCCCAGCCCCGAACAGGTCGGATCGGCCAGCGACACATGCGCGACGACCCCGTCGCCGAAGAAGCTCTTGGCGCGGCCGCGCGTGCGGTCGACGAAGCCGTCGACGACGACGAAGGTCCCCGGCGGCAGCGCCTCGCGGAACGAGCCGCAGGCCGAGATCGACAGCACATGGGTGACGCCCGCCGCCTTCAGCGCCGCGATATTGGCGCGATAGGGCACCTCGGCCGGCGTCAGCCGATGCCCGCGGCCGTGGCGGGGTACGAACACCAGCTCGACCTCGCCGAGCCGCCCGTGGAGCAGCTCGTCCGACGGTGCGCCCCACGGCGTCTCGACGGCCCGCCACACCGGCTCCGCCAGCGCCGCCAGCTCGTAAACCCCGCTCCCCCCGATGATCCCCAGCTTCATGCCCGCAGGCTAGCGAGCCGGGGGAATGGTGGGAAGCCTTCCCTCCCGTCCGGGAGGGGCGGGCGGCCGCCACACGCCCCCTCCCCCGGTTCGGGGGAGGGGAAGCCCTCGCCAACGAAAAGGGCCGCCCGATGGGTCGGGCGGCCCTTTGTCGTTGGTTGCCGTGGCGGCGATCAGGCCGTCTTGGCGCCCTTAATGTCCGACCAGACCTTGCGGTAGGTCAGATAGGCGAAGGCGGTCAGGATGGTGAGGAAGATCATCACCGCGAGGCCGGTGCGGCGGCGGGTCTCGAGCTTCGGCTCGGCCGTCCACTGCAGGAACGCGGCGACGTCGGTCGCCATCTGGTCCACGGTCGCCTTGGTGCCGTCGGCGTACGTCACCTGATCGTCGGCGACGATGGGCGGCGGCATGGCGATGTTGAGGTTGGGGAAGTGCTCGTTGAAATAGAGCCCCTCCGGAGTCTCCCAACCCTTCGGCGGCGTCTCCTTGTACCCGACGAGCAGCGCGTGGGCGTAGTTGACGCCGTCGTGCCGCGCCTTGGTGATCAGCGACAGATCGGGCGGCAGCGCGTTGTTGTTCGCCGCCCGCGCCGCGACCTCGTTCGGATAGGGCGACGGGATCTTGTCGGCGGGCGTCGCCTTGCGGGTCGTCGGCTCGCCGGTCTTGTCGTCGACCGCGGCGACCTCGACCGGCCAGTTCTTGGCGAGCGCCTTGATCTCCGGCTCCGAGAAGCCGATGCCCGACAGGTCGCGGAAGGCGATGCGGTGCAGGCCGTGGCAGGCGGCGCAGACTTCCTTGTAGACTTGGAAGCCGCGCTGCAGCTGGCCGCGATCGAAGGTCCCGAGCACGCCGAAGCCGAGCGGACCGTCCTGCTGGAAGGCCACATCCTCCGGATGCTTGTAGAACTTGGCGTACTTGTTCTCGGGCGCCTCTTCGCGGGGCAGGACCGCACCGACGACGAGCGCCGCGGTGAAGGTCAGGCCGATGAGGCCACCAATCAAACGAACCATTGGGTCCCCCTTACTCGGCCGGCTGCGCCACGGCGGGCGCACTGACGCCAGCCGGACCGCCTTCGGCGCTCTTGCCCTTGAGCACAGCCTCGCTGATCGAGTTCGGCAGCGGCAGCGGCCGCTCGATCGCCGCGATGATCGGCAGGATCACGAGGAAGTGCAGGAAGTAGTAGGCCGACGCGATCTGGCTGAGCCGCACATAGGGCTCCTCGGCCGGCGCACCGCCGCAATAGCCGAGGATGGCGATGCAGGGGATGAGACCGAACCAGAAGAAGCGCTTGAACAGCGGCCGGTACGCGCCCGAGCGGACCGGCGAGCGGTCGAGCCAGGGCAAGAAGAACAGCAGCAGGATCGCGGCGAACATCGCCAGCACGCCCCACAGCTTCGCCGGGATCCAGAGGAAGTCCACGGTGAAGGCGCGCAGGATCGCGTAGAACGGCCAGAAGTACCACTCGGGCACGATGTGCGCCGGCGTGGAGAGCGGGTTGGCCGGGATGTAGTTGTCCGGGTGGCCGAGGAAGTTCGGCGCGAAGAACACCACCGCGCAGAAGGCGAGCAGGTAGACGCAGAGCCCGAAGCCGTCCTTCGCCGTGTAGTACGGGTGGAACGGAATGGTGTCCTGCGGACCCTTCACCTCGACGCCGGTCGGGTTGGTCGAACCCGGGATGTGCAGCGCCCAGATCTTGAGGATCACGACGCCGGCAATCACGAACGGAAGCAGATAATGCAGCGAGAAGAACCGGTTCAGCGCCGCGTTATCGACCGAGAAGCCGCCGAGCAGGAAGGTCTGGATGTCCGGACCGATCAGCGGAATGGCCGAGAACAGGCCGGTGATCACGGTCGCGCCCCAGAAGCTCATCTGGCCCCACGGCAGAACGTAGCCCATGAAGGCGGTCGCCATCATCAGCAGGAAGATGACGAGGCCGAGCAGCCACACCATCTCGCGCGGCGGCTTGTACGATCCGTAGTAGAGGCCGCGGAAGATGTGCAGATAGACGACGATGAAGAAGAAGCTGGCGCCGTTCATGTGCGCATAGCGCAGCAGCCAGCCGCCGTTCACGTCACGCATGATGCGCTCGACCGAGTCGAAGGCGACGAGCGTGTTGGCGCCATACTGCATCGCCAGCCAGACGCCGGTGGCGATCTGGATGACGAGCGCGAACCCGGCGAGGACGCCGAAATTCCAGAAGTAGTTCAGGTTCTTCGGAACCGGATAGCCTCCGCCGACGGCGTTGTAGACCAGCCGCGGCAGCGGCAGACGCTGGTCCATCCACACCATGAAGGGGTGCTTCGGCTCGTAGTGCTTGGCCCAAGGGAAGCTCATCGGGGTGCTCCTCAGCCGATCTGGATCTGGGTGGGCGACTTGAAGGCGTATTCCGGAACCTCGAGGTTCGTCGGGGCCGGGCCTTTGCGGATGCGCGCCGCGGTGTCGTAGTGCGAGCCGTGGCACGGGCAGAAATAGCCGCCGTAATCGCCGCGGACCTCGCCTTCGGCCGCGCCCAGCGGCACGCAGCCGAGGTGGGTGCAGACGCCGAGTGTCACCAGCCAGTTGCGGTGGCCTTCCTTGGTGCGGTCGGCGAGCGTCTGCGGATCGCGCAGCTCGGACATCGGCGCCTTGTTGGCCGCATCCTGCTCTTCAGGGGTGAGGTTGCGGACGAAGACCGGTTTCCCGCGCCACATGACTTTGATGGTTTGGCCCGGCGCGATCGGCCCGAGATCGACATCCACCGACGCCAGCGCCAGCACGTCGGCCGACGGGTTCATGGAGTCGATCAGCGGCCACACCATCGCGGCCCCGCCGACGGCCGCAAAGGCGCCCGTCGCCACATAGATGAAGTCGCGGCGGCGGACGCCGTCCTCGCCAGCAGTGCCTTCGTCGACTGTCGCCATGCTCGTTCGCGTCCCTGCAACAGCGGCGCGGACGCGACATTGCGCCCACGCCAACCCCTCTGAAAATTCGAGCGCCTGATAGCCGCCGGACGGGGGGCGGGCAATGGGATTGTTGAGGGGTTGCGTCAGGCGTTAACCGACCCCATTTCGGACGCTATCCGCGCTTCCACCTCGTCGGGCGTTCCGGAGGCGT
>JADCGM010000365.1 GCA_020249025.1 Alphaproteobacteria bacterium | reverse complement strand
CGTTGCGCACCATCCGGTTGCGCCCGATCCGCTTGATCGGCGAGCCCGAGAACATCGTCCGGAACCCGGCATCGTCGAGCTGGAGCAGATCGGCGAGCGCCGGCGCGACCAGTTCGGCGCGCGGCGCAAAGGCGATCTCGTGCGCGGCCTGCGCGAACTTGTTCCACGGACAGACCGCCAGACAGTCGTCGCAGCCGTAGATGCGATTGCCGATCAGCGGGCGCAGTTCGTCGGGGATCGGCCCCTTGTGCTCGATGGTCAGGTAGGAAACGCAGCGCCGCGCATCGAGCCGGTAGGGGGCGGGAAAGGCGTCGGTCGGGCAGGCCGTCTGGCAGGCATCGCAGGAGCCGCAGCTCGGCTGCCGCCGCGGCGTCGTGTCGATGTCGAGCGTCGTGTAGATTGCCCCGAGGAACAGCCAGCTGCCATGGTCGCGGCTGACGAGATTGCTGTGCTTGCCCTGCCAGCCGAGCCCCGCCGCCTCCGCGAGCGGCTTCTCCATGACGGGCGCGGTATCGACGAACACCTTCACGTCCGCGCCCGGCGCCTCGGCCACCATCCACCGCGCCAGCGCCTTCAGCCGCTTCTTGATGACGTCGTGATAGTCGGCGCCGAGCGCATAGACCGAGATCACACCCTTGTCCGGCCGGTCGGCCAGCCGCAGCGGATCAAGCGCCGGGGCGTAGCTCGTCCCCAGCATGACGACCGAGCGCACCTCCGGCCACAACCCCTGCGGCGAGCCGCGGCGCTCGGCGGTCTCGGCCATCCACAGCATGTCGCCGTGCCGCCCCTCGTCGAGCCATTGGCGCAGGCGTGCGCCGGCCTGCGGCGCGGCATCCGCCGCAGCCACCCCGACCGCGACGAAGCCCAGCCCCGCGGCTGCAACCTCCAGTCGTTCGCGAAAGCCTTTGTTTGCATCCATTGCGCCATGCCATAGCACGAACGGGACGAATCGGGCGGGGTCGGATGGACGCGGCGGTCGAGGCCGAAGGGCTGGTCAAAAGCTTCGAAGGCCGGCGCGTCGTCGACGGCGTGTCGCTGTCGGTGGCGCCGGGCTCGATCTGCGGCGTCCTCGGCCAGAACGGCGCGGGCAAGACCACGACCCTGCGCATGCTGCTCGGCATCATCGATCCCGACGACGGGCGGCGCACGCTGCTCGGCTCGGACAAGCCGCTCTCGGTCGCATCGCGCGTCGGCTATCTGCCCGAGGAGCGCGGGCTCTATCAGGCGACGACCGCGCGCGAGATGATCGCCTATCTCGGCGCGCTGCGCGGCCTGCCATGGAGCGAGGGACGGCGGCGCGGCGTGAAGCTGCTCGAAGAGGCCGGCCTCGGCGAGCATGCGAACGCCAAGATCCAGACGCTGTCGAAAGGCATGGCGCAGAAGGTCCAGCTGCTCGCGACCATCGTCCACCAGCCCGATCTCATCGTCCTCGACGAACCCTTCTCGGGCCTCGATCCGGTCAATCAGGGCGTGCTGGAGGCGATCATCAAGCGCGAGCGCGCCCGCGGCGCGACCATCCTGTTCTCGACCCATGTCATGGCGCACGCCGAGCGGCTCTGCGATTCGCTGGTGATCATCGCGAACGGCCGCACGCGCTTCAGCGGGACGGTAGACGCCGCCCGACGGACACTTCCAACCAAGGTCGCGGTCGAACTCGAGCGCACGCCGGACAATCCCCGCACGCTGCTTCCCGCCGGTTTCGTCGGCAACGACCGCAGCTACCGCTTCGACCTTCCGGCCGAAGGGCTGGAGCCGATCCTGCGCCGACTGCTCGATGCGGGAGTCGGCTTGCGCGATCTCCATGTCGAGCGGCCGAGCCTGCACGATGCCTTCGTGTCCATCGTCGGCCTGCCTGCCGACGCACCGGCGGAGGCTGCATGATCGGCGCGATCCTCACCGTCGCGCGCCGCGACTTTGCGGCGACCGTGTTCAACAAGAGCTTCCTGCTGTGGCTGCTGATGCCGCTGATCTTCATGACGGTCAGCCCGCTCATCGGCTTCTTCGTCGGCAGCCAGGTCGCGCGCCCGGGCAGCAGCAGCGTCGCGCTTGTCGACCCGGAGCGCCGTCTCGAACCGCATCTGATCCGGGCGGTCGACGAAGCGCGCGCCCGCGCCGGTTACGATGACTTACGCGAACGTTTCGCCGATCTGAGGCCAGACACGCCCTTCCCCGAGGAGCTGGCCCCGCCGCCCGATGCGCTGCAGTCGCCGCGTCTCGCCGAACTCGCGCGCCCCGGTGCGCTGGAGGCGCTCGCAAATCGCCTCGATCTGGACAGCAAGCTGGGGTTCGGACCGTCTCTGAGCAGTTTCATTCCGGTCATTGCCACGGTCTCGGCCGACGGCGACCCTGCGGCCACGGCCGCTCGGCTGCTGCGCCTCGACAATGGCGGCGACGGCGCCCGCTACGCCGCGGTTCTGCTGGTCGATGCGGGCGGTGAACGCCTCGTTGTCGGCAAGGGAGCGGTCGACGTCGACAGGATCACGCGGCTCGTCAATGACGCCCGCCAGTATCGCGATGCCCCGGCCGCGATTGCGGTCGCGGATGCTGCGCGCAAACCGCTGATCGTCGAGAAGAAGGTCGACCGGCGCGCCGACAACGAGCGGGCGTCGCGGCTGCTGATGGCGAACGGCGCCGTGTTCGCCCTGTTCATGCTCATCGCGATCATGTCGCAGATTCTCCTCTCCAACATGGTTGAGGAAAAAGCGAACAAGGTCATCGAGGTGCTGGTCGCCAGCGTGCCCGTCCCCGCGATCTTTGCCGGCAAGCTGATCGGCATGCTGGCCGTGTCGATGGTCGGGCTCGGGGTCTGGGGAACGGCGGGCGCGGTCGTATCCGCCGCCATCGCGCCGGCGCTGCCCGCCGGTCTGCTGCCGACGCCAGCGGTCGGCTGGCCGGTCTTCATGCTGCTCGCGGTCGGCTATTTCGTGACCGCCTATCTCATCTTCGGCGCGGTCTATCTCGGCATCGGCTCGCTGTGCAGCTCGATCCGCGAGGTGCAGTCGCTGTCGATGCCGGCGACGATTGTCACGACGGTGACGCTGATCCTCACCATCTCCGGCGCGGGCAATCCCGATGGCGGGCTGGCGAGCGTGCTGCGGGTGGTGCCCTTCTCCTCGCCCTACATGATGCTGGCGACGGCGGCGGTGGAGCCGAAGTTCGGCTTCCATGCGCTGGCGATGCTCTGGCAGCTCGCCTTCGCCGCGCTGGTCGTCTGGCAATCCTCGCGCCTTTTCCGCCGCGGCGTCCTCCACGCCGGTCCGGCTCCGAAGCTGTTCGGGAAGAAGGGCTAGAGCGCCCTCAACGCTTCGCTAACCATATGTCCCTAGCGTCCCTCCCCGAAAGGACGCGTCATGGATTATGCGGGCGGCGTAAGCGCCGGAGTGGGCGGCGGGGTGTCGGGCGCGACGGACGGCGCGATCGGGGCGATCCGCGAGGTCGCGGGCGGCGGCGCGGTGGCGCTGTTCGACAGCGCCCGGCTGCGCCGGCTGACCGGCGACCGCGACGACAGCGTCGCCACCGCAGGGCAGGTCGGCAGCCTCGTCAAGGTCCGCGTCGGCGGCTTCTGGCTGCTCGGCAACGTCCGCGAGGTCCGCGCCTGCGACCGCGACGACGGCAAGATCGTCGCCCGGCTCGATTTTCTCGGCGAGGGCGCGATCGCGGGCGACAGCCTCGCCGACTTCCGCCGCGGCGTCACCCGCTACCCGATGCCGGGCGACGGCGTGCACCCGGTCGACCGCGCCGATCTCGCGCGCATCTTCGAAGGCGTCGACCAGCCGCATGTCGAGATCGGCACCGTCTATCCGACCGCCGACGTCCGCGCCTCGCTGCTCATCGACGGGCTGCTCGGGCGGCACTTCGCGTTGCTCGGCTCGACCGGCACCGGCAAGTCGACCTCGACCGCGCTCATCCTCCACCGCATCGTCGCCGCCGCGCCCGAAGGCCATATCGTCATGCTCGACCCGCACGGGGAGTATGCCGCCGCCTTCGCGTCGACCGGCACCATTCTCAATGTCGACAATCTCGAACTGCCCTACTGGCTGATGAACTTCGAGGAGCATTGCGAGGTGTTCCTCACCACCGAGGGCGCCGAGCGCGAGGCCGATGCCGACATCCTCGCCAAATGCCTGCTCGCCGCGCGCTCCAAAAACCGGCTGGCGCAGACGCTTGGCAAGCTCACCGTCGACTCGCCGGTCCCCTATCTCCTCTCCGACCTGCTGATGGGGATCGTCGGGCAGATGGGGAAGCTGGAGAAGGCCAACGACCTCGCCCCCTATCTCCGCCTCAAGTCCAAGATCGAGGAGCTGCGCGGCGATCCGCGCTACGGCTTCATGTTCTCAGGCCTTCTCGTCTCGGACACGATGGCGAGCTTCATCGCGCGGCTGTTCCGCTTGCCCGCCGAGGGCCGGCCGATCTCGATCGTCGATCTTTCGGGGGTGCCGTCGGACATTGTCACGGTCGTCGTCGCGGTGCTGTCGCGGCTGGTGTTCGACTATGCGATCTGGTCGCGCAACGAGCCGCGCCGCCCGCTGCTGCTCGTCTGCGAGGAGGCGCACCGCTACGTCCCCTCCGACCGGGCCACCCATGGCGCCGCCGTCCGCAAGGTGCTCGAACGCATCGCCAAGGAGGGCCGCAAATACGGCGTCTCGCTCGGCCTCATCACCCAGCGCCCGTCCGATCTCGCCGAGGGCGTGCTGTCGCAATGCGGCACGATCATCGCGATGCGCCTCAACAACGAGCGCGACCAGGCCTATGTCCGCGCCGCGATGCCGGAAGGCGCGCGCGGCTTCCTCGATTCGATCCCGGCGCTGCGCAACCGCGAGTGCATCGTCTGCGGCGAAGGCGTCACCATCCCGATCCGCGTCCGCCTCGACGATCTCGCGCCTCAGCTCCGCCCAGCCTCCGACGACCCGTCGTTCAGCGCGCTGTGGCGCGATGCGGGCGACGAGGCGGCGATCCTCGAGCGCACCATCCACCGCTGGCGCAATCAGGGACGTTGAGTCGGACTCTCTTGTCAGACTCGCCGTCGAGGCCCATGTGACGGGCCTCAAACGGTTGAAGGACAAGAGCGTGGCGGTTTTCGATGGCTCGGTCGACGGCGATCTCGTGGAGGCGCCCTCGCGCGATGCCAACATTCCCGAGGATGTGCTGGATGCGGTCCGCACCCTCATCCGCTGGGCCGGCGACGACCCCAGCCGCGAGGGCATGATCGACACGCCTGGCCGCGTCGCACGCGCCTACCGCGAATATTTCCGCGGCTATGCCGAAGACCCCGGCGATCATCTCGCCCGCACCTTCGAGGAGGTCGGCGGCTATGACGAGGTCATCCTGCTGCGCGACATCCCCTTCCAGTCGCACTGCGAGCATCACATG
>JADCGM010000364.1 GCA_020249025.1 Alphaproteobacteria bacterium | reverse complement strand
TGCGCCGCGCCTGGATCGTGGGAAGGGCTGACCTTGGGTAAGGTGCTGAAGCCGCTCGTCACCGTCGCGGCCTTCGCTGCGGTGGCGATCCCCGGCGTCGGCCCCGCGATCGGGCTGGCGCTGACCTCCTCGCTGGGGCTTGGCGTGGGCGCGATCGGCGTGCTGTCGACCGTGTCGACCATCGCGCTGACGGCGGGTGCGGCCGCGCTCAACCGCCCGCGCGGCGCCGGCGGGCAGTCCGGGCTCAGCGCCTTCGATCCCAAGGCGATCAGCATCGACGCCGCCGAGCCGCGCAAGATGCTGTTCGGGCGCGCGCTGTTCCCGATGTCGCTGCGCCACCCCGAGCCTTATGGCACCGGGCAGGATCGGATCGATTATGTGTTCGCGCTCGCCGCGCACAAGTCCGGCGGCCCCGATCAGATCTTCATCGAGAACGATCTCGCCTGGACGGCGGAGGGCGGCGCGCAGGGCGCCTATGCCGGCTATCTCACCGTCGAGGTCGTCACCGAGGGCGGCGCGGCCGCCTATCACACCACCGGCGGCGGCGGCTGGGGCGCTGCGCACCGGATGACCGGCTGCACGACCATGAAGGTCAGCATCCGCCGCTCCGACATTTCGAAGACCAACAGGTCGCCGTTCGCGGGGGGCATCTCGGGCCGCTGGTCGGCGGTCGGCAACGGCATGCCGGTCTATGACCCGGCGCTCGATTCGACCGTGCCCGGCGGATCGGGATCGCAGCGCGCCGACGATTGCTCGACATGGGCCTATTCGGTCGGCGGCGTCGATCGCGGCAACAACCCGGCGCTGCAGCTGCTCGCCTATCTGCTCGGCTGGCGCATCAACGGCGAGGTGTCGGTCGGCCTCGGGATGGACCCGGCGACGCTCGATCTGCCCTCGTTCGCGACGGCAGCGGCGCTGTGCGACGAATCGGTCGCGCTGACGGGCGGCGGCACCCAGCGCCGCTTCGAGGCGGGGCGCGCCTTCAGCGACGACGACGACCCCACCGGCGTGATGGCCGAGCTGTGCAAGGCGATGAACGCCGAGCTGGTCGACGACGGCGGCCGCCTCGGCCTGCGCGTCGCGGTCAACGACCTGTCGGGCCCGCTCGTCAAGTTCACCGACGCCGACCTGATCGGCGGCTATTCGTGGAAGCCGGCGCTCGACGCCGACCAGCAGTTCACGGTGGTGCGCGGCCGCTACAGCCAGCCGGGCACGCCGTCGCTCTACAGCCTCGTCGATTTTGACGAGGTGCCGATCCCGCGCTCGTCGGTCGCGCCGCGTCCGCTGCGGCTCGAGCTGACGGCGGTGCAGGATCCGCGCCGGGCGCGACGCATCGCCAAGCAGGCGGGGCAGCGGTCGCTCTATCAGGGGACGTTCACCTGCACGGTCGGGGTCCGCGGCTGGCTGCTGAAGCGCAACCAGGTGGTCGAGTGGGATCTGACGCCGCGCGGCTGGGTGGGCGAGATCCTGCGTGTCCGGGCGCTGCAGTATAATTGGGCGGACGGCACGGTGACCGTGACCTTCCGGGAAGAGAACGCCGCGATCTATCAGTGGGACGCGAGCGAGGCCGGCGAGATCACGCCGGTGACCCCGACGCCCTATGACCGCCGCAACAATCCCTGGAACACCCTGATCGACGAGGCGGGCACAACGGCCAACTGGCCGAACGTCGTCGACAGCGAGCCCGAGGATCATCCCCGCCCCGACGACGGCGCGGTCAACACTCGCCGCCCGGATGCGCTGATCGGCGATCGCCGGGTGGACCGGGTGCTGGCGGATGCGAAGGCGGCGGCCGAGGCCGTCATCGCCGATGCCATCGAGCGGCTCAACCGCTACCGCCGCCACGAGAAGCTGCTCTACCTCGACGGGCTGTCGCTCGGCACGGTGGTCGTCAACGAGAAGACCGAGCGGATCGAGGGGCAGACCGCGATTGTGGACACCCTGTCGCTGATCGGCGCGAAGTCGGCCGACAACGCGGCCTTCATTCTCGACACCGACAGGGTGAAGGTTTCGCCGACGCAGAGCCTTGCCGCGAAGTTCGCCGAGATCAGCGCCACCGGCTTCGAGGGCGCGCTGGCGTCGGCGGTGGCGACGCTGAACGAGGCGATTGCGGTCGAGGCCGAAGCGCGGGCGTCGGCGATCACGTCGCTGACCAGCTCGTTCGGATCGGCGCTGGACACGAAGGCGTCAGCGACGGCGCTGTCGTCGTTGACGACGATCGTCGAGGAGATCGACGGCGTTGTGTCGTCGCAGGCGCTGGCGCTCGCCTCGGTGACGAGCACTGCGGGAACCGCGAGCGCTACCGCGAGCCTCGCGCTGCAGACCGCTAACGGCGATCAGGCGAGCATCATCCTGAAGGCCAACGCCGCCGGGCGCGCAGCCGTCATGCGCTTCGAAGGCGAGGATTCGAAGATCGCCTTTGAAGCCGATGAGTTCGAGGTCTGGAACGGGGAGGTGCGCGCGCTCTATGCGACCGGCGGCGACGTCTATTTCGGCGGCAAGGTCTATTGGAGCGAGACGATCGGCCGCCCGACTTTCGGTCTGGCATCCGATTCGAAGGCCATCGACGAGATCACGAACCCGCGCGCCATCGACAACCTCGCTTCGGTCGATGTCTCGGCGAAATGGTTTGCGACCGAGGCCAGCGCCTCGACCGACATCACCGTGCAGATCCAGTCGCGCCCGGTCGGCGGTTCTTGGACCGACGTAGGGGCGTCTGCAACCGGCTCCACCGGCCCCGGCGAGCCGGGTGTCGCGCAAGCAGTCCGCACATTCACGAACACCACCGGCGAGAGCCAGCGGTTCGAGTTTCGGGCCGTGCTGACCAAATCCAACGCAGGCGCGGCGGTCACGACCGACGCCGCGAAAAGCTTCCTGCGCATCTAGGGGTAGGCAATGACCGAATACACCTCATCGGAACTGGCGCAGCAGGTCGTCGATCTCGTCGCGCTCCACCTCGGCACGGTCGACGAGCTGCGCGACTGGGCGGCTGGCACGCTGACCGGCGGCGTCAACTCGACCGGCGGCTCGACCGGCACGCTCGGCTACTACCCCTTCACCGACCCGTCCGGCTTCGTCCGCTACATCCCGTCGATTGCGCGCATCAACGCGCTGCTGACGGCCAATGGGGGTGTGTCCGGCACCGACGCGACTTGGACGATCGAGGCCACCAACGCTGGCGCGGGCAATGGCTATCCCCGCCTGCTGTTCCGGCGCGACGGCGCGCTTGCGGGTGAACTCGGTCTGCGCCCGAACGTCGACTTGGTGCTGAAGGTGGCCGATGCCGTTGGCGCGTTCCGGGTCGAGATCAACGGGACGCAGACCTTTGCCGCGACGCCAGCGGGCATTGAGACGCGCGGGGTCAAGTTCCCGGCGACGCAGATCGGATCCTCCGATGCCAATACGCTCGACGACTATGAAGAGGGAACGGCCGATTTCGTCATCAAGGATAGCGCCGGCAACTCGGCGACGATGACCAATTCGAAGGGGCTCTACACCAAGATCGGGCGGACGGTCACCTGGTCGGGAACGATGAGCTGGTCGTCGATCGTGGCTCTGCTTTCGGGATCGCGACTGCAGCTCCACGGCCAGCCCTTCCCGATCGCGAGCAGCCCGTCGGGCGGCGTGCATCGCGTGGTCGCTACGTTCGGTTCCGCAACTTCCGGATCATTCAACATCACGCGACCCGAGATCGCGTTCGGAGCCGACCCCGGCGAGCTCTTTTTCTATTTCACCAAGGTATCCGGCAACAACGTCGACGGCTCATTCACCAAGGCTGACCTCGGTTCGTCCGGAACGATGTTCGGTTTTACTGTCACCTATCAGACGAATTGAGGCGCAACATGCTGACGCAGACCATCGAAATCGATCAGATCACCAAGACGGGCAACGGCTCAATTCTCTATCGGCGCGTCCGCACCGTTTTCGACGACGGCGTTCAGATCTCGCAGACCTATGAGCGCGCGTCGCTGGCGCCGGGCAGTGCGCTCGATGGCGTTCCAGAGGAGGTGCAGGCCTTCTGCGCGCTCGCCTGGACGCCCGAGGTCGTCGCGGCTCACGAGGCGCGCGTCGCTGCGGCGAACGCCGATCTGGACCCGCCCGAGGGCGGAGGCGACTAGCGCAACGGCGGGCCTTCGCGCTCGCCGTCCCTTTGATTTGCTCCGACCCTGAAGGGATCGCGATGACGCGCGAGGAACTGTTCGAGCGACTCCTTTGGGTCGCGCCTATTGTGCTGGCCGCTGTCGTGGCCCGTCTCTTTCATCGCGCCTTCGGGGTCGGCGAGCCGCCGGCGGATGCCGCCGAGCGCGCGCTGTGGACACGGCGCTTCCGCTTCATGGTCGCGAGCGAACTGTGCAGCGTGCCGGTGCTGGCGATCGCGGCGGTGCTGCTGCCGAGCTACCTCGATTGGTCGCGCGAGATGAGCGCGGTGGCCGGGCTCGTCTTCGGGACCATCGGCTACGCGACGTTCGCCGCTGCGGCGCGCGCGATCTTCAATGCCTGGGTGAAGGGGCTGGCGAAGGGGGTGGGCGATGGTCGTTGATCCGGTTCCCATCATGGTCGGTGTCGCGCTCGCATCTGGGGTGGCGTCGGCCGGTCTCGGCTATGTCGCGCACAAGGCCGATCGCGCGCTCGTGGAGCTCGGGGCATCGCTCCGCAGCGCCTTCGGGGACGTCGAGACATCGGCGCCCGACCCCGATGCCGACCTTCTGCTTGCGATGAACTCTCGAAAGGACGCGGACCAATGACCGAACCGACCTGGCTGTCGCGCGCGCGCCGCAACCTCGGCGTCAAGGAAACGCCCGGGCCTGTCTCGACCGGCTCAATCCTCAAGTATCGCCTCATGGCAAAGACGCTGCTGAAGGGCGACGACGGCGCGGTGCCGTGGTGCGCGATCTTCGTGAACGCCATGCTCGAGGCGGTCGGCATCAAGGGCACGCGCTCGGCGATGGCGCGGTCGTTCTCGCGGTGGGGTCAGGACTGCACCGTGTCGAGCATCCCGCTCGGCGCCGTCGTGGTGCTGTCGTCCAACCGCGGGCCTGCATCGGGCCATGTCGGCTTCGCGGTGGCGCTGTCGCCGTCGCATGTCTGGCTGCTCGGCGGTAATCAGGGCGACGCGGTGTCCATCGCACCGTTCAAGCGGGACCGGATCGTGTCGGTGCGCTGGCCGGATTCGACGCCAGTGCCGGCCGGCATGTCCGCGACGAAGGTGGCTGGCGTGCAGCGCGAAGTGAGCGACGCATGAAGGCCCCGTCGTTCACCTCGCTCGTCGGCTACACCGCGCTGTTGGGCGGCATCGCCGGCGTCATGGCCATCATCTTCGGCCGGGTGCCGCGCGAAGACCTCGCCGCCGTCTCGCCGCTCGTGGTGCTGCTGATCAATCAGGGCTCGCACGTCATCCGGCACAAGTTCCGCAACGGCGAGCCCCCAGAAGGAGACAAGAAATGATCCGTGCGATCCTCGCGGCCGCGTGCCTGCTGCTGGCGGCCTGCGGCGGCTTCGACCTGCCGTCGCCGGCGGCGGCCCCTGCGCCGCTCGCTGCGACGACGATCGACGAAAAGGCGCTCGGTGCAACGCTGCTCGCCTATGAGGGCGTGCTGCAGCTGGTCGACCAGCGGCTATCCGCAGGCGACCTGCGCGGTGCGAAGGCGGCGGCCGTCAGCCGACAGCTCGAGGTGGCCTGGTCCGCGATCGCGGCCGCGCGCGCCGCGCGGGCGGCCGGGTCGGCAACCGACTATCTGACGGCGCTGCGGCAAGCACAGCTGGCGGTGACGGCGGCCCAGTCCGCCCTGAAGGGGAAGTGACATGGGGCTGACGCAGATCCTCGACATCGCCGACCAAGCGCTCGACATCGCGCAGAAGGTGCCGGGCCTCGGCGCGGCGGCGAAGGTCGCCGACATCGCGCTCGGCGTGGCGCGCGAAACAGCTCATCTGCTCGCCCCGGGCGACGTTCATGCGTTCGCCAATCGGCTCGTAGAGATCGAACAGCGGGTCGCGGCGCATCACGAGCGCACGATGGCGGTGCTGAAGGCGGCCGAACGCGGCTGATCCAGCGTGGGTGGCGCCGCGCGCCCTCGGCTACGCCCGAAGCGACCGCGGCCCTTGTCCACCGAGCCTCATGCGGCGCAGCGCCACCCGGCGGCTGTATAGCACATCAATGCGGCCGGATCGTCGCCTTGCCCCAATAGTCGACGGCATGGCGTGCGGCGGTCTGTCTCGCCGCCTGCACATCGTCGTCGACGATGGGCGCTGACCAGCGGGGGTGACAGTTTTCGTCGCCTGCCTGGCAGCACACCTCGTCGCCTTCGCGCCAGATCTTCACGCGGAAGGTCGACCAGCGGTCGCAGAGCGCGCGCAGCTGCTCGGTCGCCGTGCCGGCGGGCAGCTCGGGGTAGAGATCGCCGCTGATCATTTCCCGCTCAGTGTCCAGTAGCGTTGCGTCCCCGGGATCGGGCGGCGCGTCGCCGGCTTCAACCCGGCGCGCGCCATCGCGGCCGCCAGTGCGGCCTCGGCCTCGGGTGTGTTTGCGGTCGCCATCGATGGGCGGTCTAGCGTGAGAACGGACCGGGCACAAACTGTGCCCCCTTGTGTGCCTTCGC
>JADCGM010000363.1 GCA_020249025.1 Alphaproteobacteria bacterium | reverse complement strand
GGCGAGGCGGTCGGCGGTCGGCGCGTCGTCGGCGATCTCGGCGGCCTCGTCGAGCGGCGCGGCGCTGCGTCGGCCGCGCGAGCGGAAGCGGTCGATCGCGCGGTTGCGCGCGATCGTGGCCGCCCAGGTCACGGGGCTGGCGCGCGCCGGGTCGAACTCGGCGGCCTTGTGCCAAATCGTTACGAACACGTCCTGCAACACATCCTCGGCGTCCTGCCTGTCGCCCAAGATACGGAGGCAGACGCCAAATAGTTTCGCGGACAAATTGTCATAGACGAAACGGAGCGCAACGCGGTCGCCGGCGGCTACCCGTTGCAGCGCAGACCCGAGGTCCTCCCGCGTCACCCGTTCCCTACCCCCGTGTCGATCGGACCGTGGGCCCGACCGTTGACGAACTGGTCAACATAGGCATTGCCGGAGTCGTAAATCAAATCCCGCGGCCCATCCCAGACGATGCGCCCGGCGTGGAGCATCGCCACGCGGTCGGCGATCTTCCGCGCCGAGGCCATGTCGTGGGTGATTGTGAGCGCGGTGACGCCGAGATCGCGCACCAGCTCGACGATCAGATCGTTGATGACGTCGGCGCGGATCGGATCGAGGCCGGTCGTCGGCTCGTCGAAGAAGATGATCTCGGGCTTCGCCGCGATGGCGCGGGCGAGCGCGACACGCTTCTGCATGCCCCCCGACAGCTCGGCCGGGCGCAGGTCGGCGACCTCGGGCCCCAGCCCGACGCGCGCCAGCAGATCGATGGCGAGCCCGCGCAGGCTGCCCGTCGCCCAGCGCCCCTGCGTCAGCGCGAACACGACGTTGCGCCAGACCGGCAGCGAGTCGAACAGCGCACCGCCCTGGAACAGCATGCCGAACTTGGCCCGGTGCGCCGCGAGCGCCCGGCCCTTCAGATGCGTCACATCCTGCCCGTCGACCCGGATGGTGCCCGCATCCGCCTGCATCAGCCCGAGGATGCACTTCAGCGTGACCGACTTGCCGGTGCCCGAGCCGCCGATGATGACGACCGATTCCCCCGGCTCGACCTTGAGGTCGACGCCATCGAGCACCGTCTTGCGGCCGAAGCGCTTGGAAACGCGTGCAAGTTCGATCTTCGCGGTCACGAGCCGAACACGATCACGGTGATGATAAGGTTCGACAGCAGGATGAGGATGAAGGCCGAGACGACCGCATTGGTCGTCGCCTTTCCGACACCCGCCGCGCCGCCCGACGAATGGAAGCCGTGGTAGCAGCCCATCAGCGCCACCACGAAGCCGAACACCGCCGCCTTCACCAGCGACGAGGCGACATCGTCCCATTCGAGATAGCGGCGCGTGATCGCCAGGTAATTGGCGCCGTTGAAGCCGAGGCGCGCGGTGGCGATGGCATAGCCGCCGAGCACGCCGATGACGTTGGCGACAAGCACGAGGAACGGCAGCGTCACCGTCGCGGCGATGAGGCGCGGTCCGATCAGATACTGGAACGGGTCGGTCCGCAGCGTCGTCAGCGCATCGATCTGCTCGGTAACGCGCATGGTGCCGAGCTCGGCCGCCATCGCCGAGGACACCCGGCCCGCGACCATCAGGCCGGCGAGCACCGGCCCCAGCTCGCGGACGATGGCGATGACGGTCACCGCGGGCACCGTCGATTCCGCGTTGAAGCGGCTGCCACCGACGAAGATCTGCTGCGCGAGCGCTGCACCCGTGAACAGCGCCGTCAGCCCGACGACGGGCAGCGAGAAATAGCCGATCACGAGCATCTGCTCGAACAGTCGCGCCGGATAATAGGGCGGACGCGCCAGCCGCCCGAGCGCCGTTCCCATGAACTTGGCCAGCCGTCCGACCGCCGCCAGCCCGGCCACGACGAAGGACCCGATGGCGATCAGGAAGGCGACAGGCGCGGAAAGCAGGCGGTCGAGCGTCATCGGTAGGCGCGCTGATAGCGAGCGCCGAGCCCTGTCAGCAACTCATATTGCGACAGGCCGGAGCGCGCGGCCGCGCGCGGCAGGTCGAAATCGATGGCCACCCAGTCGCCCTCGCGCAGGCCGGTCCCGGTCGCGTCGATGGCGGTCAGGTCCATCGACACCCGCCCGACGACGGCGCGGCGCTCGCCCCCAACGATCGCCTCGCCCGCCCCGCCCGAAAAGGCGCGCAGATAGCCGTCGGCGTAGCCTAGGTTGAGCACCGCGATCCGCAGCGGCCCCGATGCGGTCGCGCCATAGCCGATGCTCTCGCCCGCCGGCACGTCGCGCAGCTGCACGATCTGGGCCTCGATCCCGACAACGGGGCGGATCGCGCCCGCCATGTCGGGATGCTGCACTCCGCCATAAAGCGCGATGCCGGGCCGGGTGAGATCGAAGGCGTAATCCGGCCCGAGGCAGATGCCAGCCGAATTGGCGAGGCTGCGCTGCGCCCCACCGGCGTCGAGCGCCCGAAACGCCGCCAGCTGGCGCGCATTCAGCACATGGTCCGGTTCGTCGGCGCAGGCGAGATGGCTGTGCACCGTCTCGACCTTCAGGCCCTGCGCCGCCGCCAGTTCGCCGGGCGCGAGGCCGAGCCGGTTCATGCCGGTGTCGACCATCAGATCGCACGGCCGGTCCGGAGCCGCCGCGCGCCAGCGCGCCACCTGCGCCGCGGTGTTGAGCACCGGCATCGCGGCGCCCGCAGCCGCCACCGCGAACGGCAGCTCGGCCTCGCGCACCCCGTGCAGCACCCGCAACGTCATCCCGTGCGGCAGCGGCAGCAGCGCCTCGGCCTCCGCCCAGGTCGCGACGAACAGCGTCCGGCATCCCGCGCGCGCCAGCGCCGCCGCCACCCGCGCCGCGCCGACGCCATAGCCGTCGGCCTTCACCGCCGCCCCGCACGCCGCCCCGCCGCTGCGCGCCGCCAGCCACCGCCAGTTCGCCACGAGCGCATCGAGGTCGATCGTCAGACGCAGGGCGGGGGGCACGGACGGCATGTCCGCGCGATAGCGGGCGCGGCGGGTCAGGGCAAATGGGGCGATGCGCCCCGCCGCTACTCGTAGCGCTCGGGCAGGTGGCCGTCGTCGGCGACGTCGCTGAACTTGGTCGTCTGCTTGGTGAACATCAGCGGGACGATGCCGGTCGCGCCGTGGCGCTGCTTGGCGACGATCACCTCGGCGCGGCCTTCGATGCGGTGGGCCTTTTCCAGCCATTGCTGGAACTTCTCCGACCCGTCCTCGGGCTTCTTCGCCGCGTGATAATATTCCTCGCGGAACACGAACATGACGATGTCCGAGTCCTGCTCGATGGTGCCCGATTCACGCAGATCGGCGAGCTGCGGGCGCTTGTCCTCGCGCTGTTCGACGGCGCGGCTGAGCTGGGAGAGCGCCAGCACGGGCACGTTCAGCTCCTTGGCGAGCGTCTTGAGGCCGCGGGTGATCTCCGAGATTTCCTGCACGCGGTTCTCGCCGGCGTTGCGCGCGGTGCCCTGCAGCAGCTGGAGATAGTCGACGACGATGAGGCCGATGCCCTTCTGCCGCTTCAGGCGGCGGGCGCGGGTGCGCAGCGCGGCGATGGTGAGGCCCGGCGTGTCGTCGATGTAGAGCGGCAGATCCT
>JADCGM010000362.1 GCA_020249025.1 Alphaproteobacteria bacterium | reverse complement strand
TGTGGTGCATGAGGTAGCTCAGCAGCTTGTATTCCTGCGCGGTCAGCCGCACCGGCTCGCCGTCGAGGGTCACGCGCCCGGTGCGGGTGTCGAGCCGCACGTCGCCCGCGGTCAGTTCCGACGAGGCGTTGCCGCTGGCGCGGCGGATGAGCGCGCGCAGCCGCGCGATCAGCTCCTCGGTCTGGAAGGGCTTGGCGAGATAATCGTCGGCCCCGGCGTCGAGGCCCTGGACCTTGTCCGACCAGCTGTCGCGCGCGGTGAGCACGAGGACGGGCGTCTGCTTTCCCTCCTTGCGCCAGCGGTCGAGCACGGTCAGCCCGTCGACCTCGGGCAGGCCGAGATCGAGAACGATGGCGTCGTAGCTTTCGGTCGAGCCGAGATAATGGCCGTCCTCGCCGTCGGAGGCGGAGTCGACCGCATAGCCCGCGCTTTCGAGCGTGTTGCGCAGCTGACGCTGCAGGTTCGGTTCGTCTTCGACGATCAGGACTCGCATGTCGTCACTTACCCGTAACGGAGCGGATGGTTCCCGAGCGCGCATCGACGTCGACGACGACGACGCGCCCCTCGTTCATGTATTTGAGCCGATAGCTGCGGCGGTCCGGATCGAACTCCGAACCGAGGAAATTGCCGCCGATCTGCGGGCTGACGCGGCGCAGAATGTCGCCCAGCGGGCGGATCGCGCCGCGCTGCGCCGCCGAATAGGCCTCGTCCTGATCGTCCCCACGCTGCGCAAGCGCCGGCGCGCCCGCGGCGAGCGCGGCGGCGAGGGAGGCGAGGAGCAACGGGCGGATCATCGGATGCGTCACCTGAAACGAACGACAGCCTGTCACTAGAAGGCGCGCCGTGAATAGCCTCTGAATGGGCGATTTGGCGAGGGTTCAGCTGGCGATCAGCGGAACGGCGGCTCGTCGAAGGCGCGGAGCTTGCGGCTGTGCAGGCGCGGCCCCTCCTGACGGAGCAGGTCGCACGCGGCGATGCCGATCTGGATATGCTCCGAAATCGCCCGCTCGTAGAAGCGGTTGGCCTGGCCCGGCAGCTTGATCTCGCCGTGGAGCGGCTTGTCAGACACGCACAGCAGCGTGCCGTAGGGCACGCGGAAGCGCAGGCCCTGCGCGGCGATGGTCGCCGACTCCATGTCGATGGCGACCGCACGCGACTGCGAGAAGCGCAGCGCCGACTGCGAGTAGCGGAGCTCCCAGTTGCGGTCGTCGGTGGTGACGACGGTGCCGGTGCGCATCCGCGCCTTGAGGACGTCGCCCGTTTCGCCCGAGACGATCTCGGCGGCGCGGTTGAGCGCGAGCTGGACCTCGGCGATGGCCGGGATCGGAATTTCCGGCGGCAGCACGTCGTCGAGAACATGGTCGTCGCGAAGATAGGCGTGCGCGAGCACATAGTCGCCGATGGTCTGCGACGGGCGCAGCCCGCCGCAATGGCCGATCATCAGCCACGCCTCGGGGCGCAGCACCGCGAGATGGTCGGTGATCGTCTTGGCGTTCGACGGGCCGACACCGATGTTGACGAGGCTGATCCCGGCATTGCCCGGCCCGATGAGGTGATAGGCCGGCATCTGGTGCCGCCGCCATGCGCCTTCCGCGACCGCGCGCTCGGGATCGGCGGTTTCGGCGGTGACGACGATGCCGCCGGCGCAGGACAGCGCCTCATAGGGCGTGCCCGGCATCCGCAGCTGCGCGCAGGCCCAGCGCACGAACTCGTCGACGTAGCGGTGGTAGTTGGTGAAAAGGACGAACTTCTGGACGTGCTGCGGCAGCGTGCCGGTGTAGTGGCGCAGCCGGGCGAGGCTGAAGTCGACGCGCAGCCCGTCGAACAGCGCCAGCGGCCGCAGCCCGGCGCCGCCCGTCTCCCACAGCCCGTCGGCGATCTCGTCACCGATCGAGGCCAGCTCGGTCGCCGGGAACACGGTGGCCAGCTCGGCCGCCGCGGTGCCGTCGAAGGCGAGCTCGCCGTCGAGCACATAGGGGAAGGGAATTTCCTGCGTCGAGCCGCCGACCGACAGCGTTGCGCCATAGTCGGCGACGAGCAGGCCGAGCTGCTCGGTCAGATACTCGCGGAACAGCTCGGGCTGGGTGACCGTCGTCACATAGGTGCCGGGCGCTGTCAGCCGCGCATAGGCCCGGTTGAGCCGCGGCCGCGCGCCGTTCGGATGATAGTCGATCCGCAGCTCGGGATAGGTGAACAGGCCGCTGGCGCGGGCCTGCGGATCGGGGCGGACCCCGGTGTCCATGTAGATGCGGAGCGCATCGCGAAGCGCCGCGACCGACGCGGCGTGGCGGGCGACCAGAGCGTCGACGGCCTGTTGGGGTGTCATCTTGTCCATCGCAAGCACCTAAGGGCGGATTTTGACGGGAGCAAGGCGGTCCCGTTACGATCCGGCGAGCGGCGGCCTTGACTCGTCTGTAACCCATAGGTTACTTGTAACCCTGAGGTTACATAGCTGGAGACAGTGCGATGCCGAGATGGTTCCCCTCGCCGGAGGAGGTGTCGGCCCGCCGCGGCCGGGTCACGCTGCTCAACGCCGGTGCGGCGGCCTGCTTCTCGTGGGTGGCGATTTCGAACCTCGCCGCCAACCCGGAACGCGGCGCGGCTTATCTGCTGCTGTGGGCGATCTGGCTGGCGGTGCCGCTGATCTGGGTGTTCGGCATCCCCGGCGGACGGCGCTGGTCGGCAAAGCAGCATGCGATCCTCAATGACGAACTCGTCCGCGCGCAGCAGGCGACCGCAGCGCGCGCCGGGCTGGCGCTGGCGCTGGCGCTGATCGGCGCCGGGGCGGCCTGCGGCTTCCTCGGCATCGCGCTGCCCGTCTGGGCAGCCCCCGCCGCGGGGTCGATCGCCGTCATAGGCACCGCGCTGGTCTTCGCCTGGCTCCAGCTCCGCGATGACTGATCTCCTCGCGCATCTGAAGGCGAAGCGGACCGAGGCGGGATTGACGCAAGGCGAGCTGGCCGAGCGGGTCGGGGTGTCGCGCAAGACGATCAACACCGTCGAGAACGGCGTCTTCGTGCCCTCGACGGTGCTGGCGCTGAAACTCGCCGCCGCGCTCGGCACGACGGTCGAGGCGCTGTTCGAACTGCCGCCCGGCGAGGGCTGAGGCGCGCTTACGCCGCCTTCTTCAAATGGCGGCGGCCGAGCAGTTCGGCGATCTGGACGGCGTTCAGCGCCGCGCCCTTGCGCAGGTTGTCGCTGACGCACCAGAGGGCGAGGCCGTTCTCGACGGTCGGGTCGCGCCGAACGCGGCTGACGTAGGTCGCATATTCGCCGACGCACTCGATGGGCGTGACGTAACCGCCGTCCTCGCGCTTGTCGACGAGCATCACCCCCGGCGCCTCGCGCAGGATGCGCTGCGCCTCGGCGACCGAGAGCGGGCGCTCCAGCTCGATGTTGATCGCCTCGGAATGGCCGACGAACACCGGCACGCGCACGCAGGTCGCGGTGACGGCGATGGCGGGATCGAGGATCTTCATCGTCTCTGCCGCCATCTTCCACTCTTCCTTGGTGTAGCCGTCATAGTCGCTGTCGGCCCCGAGGAAGACGTCGATGTGCGGGATAAGGTTGAAGGCGATCTGCTTGGTGAACTTCTTGTTTTCCTTGGGATCGCCAACGAAGACCGCGCGGGTCTGCTCGAACAGCTCGTCCATCCCTTCCTT
>JADCGM010000361.1 GCA_020249025.1 Alphaproteobacteria bacterium | reverse complement strand
GCCGCGCGCGCTTGCCGCCGCCGCCGCTTCGCGCAGGCTTCCGGCCATCGCCGACTTGACGAGTGTCTCGAGGCTCCGCGACGCCACCGAGCCGACCGACCAGGGCACGACCCGCGGCTCGGGCACGAGCTTGTTGTGGACGATGACGGTCACGCCGCACCGCCGCACCGTCCCGCAGCCGCGCTCGGGAAGCAACCGCGGCGAAAAGAACAGCGGCGCGATGAGGCTGGCGTCAACGTGACTTTCGGCGGGCACGCCCGGCTCCGCGCGCGGCGCGAGCAGGACCGGGTCCATCGCCACCGGAATGCTGATCGCCGCCAGCATCACCCGCCGGAACGTCGCCAGCGCGTCGGGCGCGCCGCTGGCGGCGATCGCGCCCATGTCCCAGACCACCAGCCGCTGCGCATCGAGATTGACGGTGGCGATGAGCAGGCGGCGGCCGCTGCGGTGCTGCGCGGCGACAGCGGCGAGCAGCGGCTCGTCGACCGCCGTATCGATCGCGGCGCGCAGCCGGCTGCTTTTGATGAGGCCGGGACGGCGCATCAGCCGCAGGATCGACAGCCGCCCCGGCAGCGCCGCGACATTCGGCGACGTGTAAAGCTGACGCAGATGCGACAGGCCCTGCGGATCGGCGAACAGCAGCGGCGCCATCAGCGCGCCCGTGCTGACGCCCGTCACCACCTGATAGACGGGCAGGCGGCCGCGCTCGGCCAGTCCCGACAGCAGGCCGATGCCAAAGGCCCCGTCCGGGCCGCCGCCCGACAGCACCAGCACCTCGTGCGCCGCGCCGTCCGCGGCGTCCGGCACCTGCGCGATGGCGGCTGCGTCCTGCCGCCAGTCCGCCGCCCGGCCCGCCAGGGCCGCGACCGCCTCCGGGGCGAGCAACGGGCGCGGCATCGTGGTGCAGCCGGCTAGCAGCGCCGCCGCCGCCAGCGCCGCGGCGCGGCGCAACGCCCGGCGGCAGGTCATGGCTTCGCCCGCTCGATGATGCCGGCGATCCTGGGGTCGCTGCGGGCGTTGTCGGGAAGCCCGGCGAGCGAGAAGCGCTCGGGCGGGATGTCGGCCTGCGAGACGCCGGTGAGTTCGAGATAGTCCCCGAGTTTCAGGATCGCCCCATGATCGCGCTGCAGCGTCTTCAGCCGCTCCAGTTCGGGCACGAACGCCGCGACGACCTCGGGTCCGGCCGCCCGCGCCAGCTCCGCGAGCTGGTCGAGGAGACGTTCGGTCAGGCGGCGCACGTCGGCGACATCGGGCGTCGTCGCAGCCACCAGCGTCAGCGGTCCCGGAATGCCCTCGGCGCGGATCTCGTAGCGCTGCCCGGCCACGCCGGCGACCGTGACGCCGCCATCGAGCGGGACGATCTTCGTTCCGGCTCCGCCCAGCCCCGTCCCGAAGCGTGCGAAGCGGCCGACGGTCGGTCCGAACGTGCGGGCGCGGGTGGTGAGGTCGGTGACGTCGACGCGCTTGCCCTTGCGCTGGGCGAGATAGGCGCGCCCCTCGCTGAACAGCACATAGCTCTCGGGGCCGAAGCTGACGCGCAGCGCGCCGCGCGCATTCTCTTCCAGCTGGATCGTGCCGGTCGGCACCTTGTAGCTGACGGTGATGTCGGCCAGCGCCGGACTTCCCCAGAGGAGAAGCGCGGCGAAAAGGCAGCGGAGCGCGGTCATGCGGCGGCCCTTAGACCAGGACGGTCCAGATCGGTTGGAGACGGTGCGGCCACCGGACCCGATGCAGCGCTAGCGCCCGCTCGCGCCGGCCGCCGCGGCGGCGAAGCGCTCGGGCGGGATCGGCGCGGTCGAGATGCCGGTCAGTTCGAAGGCGTCGCCGACCTTCAACACGGTCCCGACCTCGCCCTGCAGCGCCTTCAGCCGTTCGAGTTGCGGCCCGAAGACTTTGGCGATGTCGGGTCCGGCGGCGTTCGACAACCCGGCGACGCGGTCGAGAAGCCGCGCCGTCAGCTCGCTCGCCGGGCGCGCCTCCGGTGCGTTGGTCGCAACCAGCTCGACGCCGGCCGGGACGCCCTGGGCGCGCACCTCGTAGCGGCGGCCCGCGAACCCGGCCACGGTCACCTCGCCGTCACGCGGCATGAGTTGGGTGGTCGCCGGGTCGGGCGCGCCGCGGCGGCCGAACAGGCGGCCGATGCGCGGCCCCATCTTACGCACCATGGCGGCGAGGTCGGTCACACGCTCGCGGCCGCCCTCCCGCTCGACCTGAATCGCCCGGTCGCCGCTGAACAGCAGATAGCTGTCAGGGCCGAAGCTGACGCGCAGCTGACCGGCGTCATTCTCCTCGAGCTGGATGACGCCGGACGGCAGCTTGTAGCTGACCGTGGTGTCGGCAAGGGCCGGGCTGGCGAACAGCGCGGCGGCGGCGATGAGGGTGCGGAGCTTTGTCATGCGCCCCCTGTCGCGCCGCATCGTGGAGATCATGTCGATGCCCGGCGCAGGTCGGCTGGACACCGGCGGCCGTGCAGTGCCGGGCGCGGCAGTCGAGTTCGAGCACCAGCAGCGGCAGCAGATGGGCGGCAGTCCCCCAGACGACGTCGGCCGCGCCAGTCGGTCGGTCTATTCGCCTATGCGCTGGCGCGATGACGCCGGCCGCTAGCTGTCATCTGACCCGGTGGAAATCGAGGCGCTGGAGATTGGTGGCGGTCAGCTTGACCACGCCTTCGGTTGCAGGCGCATCGCGCGCCGACAGGATTTCCTCGACCATGCGGTCGCCCTCGACCCGGGTGCTCGCGACGAGCAGGATGTTGCCGTATTTGAACGGGGAGACGAGCACGTCCCCGAGCAGCCGCGCGGCCAGCGTCACACCGCCGCCCTCGTCGACCCACAGATCGGTCGCCTCCGCTCCCCGGCACAGCCTGTAGTCCTTGGTCTGCGTCGGCTGCCCGGCGACGATGTAGCGGGTGACGAACGGCGTGCAGGCGTTCGCTGCCGGCCACGGCCCGGTTTCGCGTTCGATCTTCACCACCGGCGCGCCGGGCCGGCCGGGGAGGTTGACGAGGGTCCCCTCCCACTTGCCCTCCCAGCCCGCAACGCCCTCTGCTGCCGCCGGAGCGGCGGCCGCGGCGAGCAGGGCGACGACGAGGAGTCGCCTCACAGCGAGAACCGCAGGCCGGCGTAGAAGTAGCGCCCGACGCTGTCGAACTGCGCGCCGACGGAGCCCGCGCCGTAGAGGCTGAACGGCGGCGTGGAGTCCCCGAGATTGTCGACGCCGATGTAGATCTCGCGGCCCTCGGACAGGCTGTAGCTCGCCCGCACATTGTGGAACCAGGCATCGCTCGTTTGCACGAAGGGTGCGGCGCGGCGGCTGGGGTTGGTCGGAGGAAGGCCGTTGACGCTCTCGAAGAAGGCGACGTCGTCGTTCTTGAAGAAAACGCCCGAGAACCAGCGCAGATTGTGCGAAAGCTGGACGCGGCCGATCGTCAGGTTGGTGGCGATGGT
>JADCGM010000360.1 GCA_020249025.1 Alphaproteobacteria bacterium | reverse complement strand
CAGCGCGTTGTCGATGAGGTTGCGCGCCAGCTGCACCAGCCGGCCTTCCGCGCCCATGACGACCGCGGTGCCGGGCTCGGGCCGGGCGAAGGCGATCTCGACCCCGCGCGGCAGCCCGTCACGCTCGACGAGCGCGATGAGCGCGCCCATGAGCTGGCCGAGGTCGACCCGCTCGAAACGGGCGCGGGCGAGTTCGGCATCGAGGCGCGAGGCGTCGGCGATGTCGGTGATGAGCCGGTCGATGCGGGCGACGTCGTCGCGGATCACGGTCATCAGCTGCGCCTGGAGCGCGGGGTCCTTCACCGTCTCCAGCGTGTCGACGGCGCTGCGCAGCGAGGCGAGCGGATTCTTCAGCTCGTGGCTGACGTCGGCGGCGAAGGCCTCGATCGAGTCGATGCGATGACGAAGCGCATGGCTCATGTCGGACAGCGAGCGGGCGAGCAGACCGATCTCGTCGCGGCGGCGCGGCAGCCGCGGCACGACGACCTCTCGGGCGCGGCCGAGCCGGACGCGTTGCGCCGCCATCGCCAGCCGCCGCAGCGGGCGGACGATGGTGCGGGCGAGGAAGATCGACAGCAGCAGCGAGAGGCCGAGAACGCCGAGAAAGATGAGAAAACTCGTCAGCCGCTCCTCGCGGACGACGCGGGTGATGTCGCGGGTGTCGACGGTGACGAGCGCGACCCCGCCGGTTTCGGGAACATAGGCGGCGGCGCTGACGATGACGGTGCGGTCGGGCGCGCGGCGCAGCAGGGTCACCGCCTTGCCGTCGCGGCGGGCGGCGGCGGCCCGCGCCTCTGGCCAGGCGGCGAGCGCGTCGCGACGGGGTTCGGCATAGGCGCCGACCGCATCCTCCGAGCCGACGAATTCGATGACGCGGTCGAGCGCACGCGCCGCCTCCTTGCGCCATGGTTCGGTCCGCGGATCGCGCAGCGTGAAGGTCGGGCCCGCCGGCAGCGCCCAGCTGTCGAAGACGCGCGCGCCATCGGACCTGTAGAGCCGGATGCGGGCGCTGCTGGTCGCGCCGATGCGGCCGGCGATGCGGTCGAGGTCGCCGGGCCGGTCGGCGACCGCCACGGCTTCGGCCATCAGCAGCGCGGCGTCGGCGGCCTGCTCGGTCCGCTGCTCGATCAGCCGGGCGCGAAAGGAATCGAGGTAAAGGACGCCGCCCGCGAGCATGATGAGCGCGAACAGGTTGACCGCCAGGATGCGGTTGCCGAGCGAATAGCGCTGCATCTGCCGCTGCGACTGCTCCTCGCGCGGCGAGGCGGCGTCACTCCTCGCTGAAGCGGTAGCCGACGCCATAGAGGGTTTCGATCGCCTTGAAGTCGTCGTCGACGGCGCGGAACTTCTTGCGCAGCCGCTTGATGTGGCTGTCGATGGTGCGATCGTCGACGTAGACGTCGTCCTGATAGGCGGCGTCCATCAACTGATCGCGCGACTTCACGAAGCCGGGGCGCTGCGCCAGCGCCTCGAGGATGAGGAACTCGGTGACGGTCAGCTGCACCTCGCGCCCGGCCCAGGTGACGCGGTGGCGCGCCGGATCCATGACGAGGCGGCCGCGGGTGATGATTTCGGCTGTCGGCGTCTCCGCCGTCTCCTCGCCGGCCGGGGTGCGGCGGCTGGCGGCGCGGCGCAGCACCGCGCGGATGCGCTCGATCAGCAGCCGCTGGCTGAACGGCTTGGAGATATAATCGTCAGCCCCCATCGCGAGGCCGAGCGCCTGATCGATCTCGTCGTCCTTCGAGGTCAGGAAGATGACCGGCAGCTCGCTTTTCTCGCGCAGGCGGCGAAGCAGCTCCATGCCGTCCATGCGCGGCATCTTGATGTCGAGCACGGCAAGATCGGGCGGATTGTCGGTGAGCGCCTTCAGCGCGGTCGCGCCGTCGGAATAAAGCCGCACCGCGAAGCCCTCGGCCTGCAGCGCGATCGACACCGAGGTGAGGATGTTGCGGTCGTCGTCGACGAGGGCGATGGTCGCGGACATCGGGCCTTTGTGCTGCCGGAAAACGGGTGGTTTTGCCTAGCCGATGCCGCAGGCGGGCGCAAACCGGCTCATGCCGCCGCCGGCTCGATTAGGGCGGCAACGGCGGCGGCGAGTTCGTGCGCGCCATAGGGCTTGGGCAGCACCGGTGCATCGAGCTTGAGCGAGGCGGAGTCGGCGAAGCCGGTGACGACCAGCGCGGGGAGACCGGGCCGGACCTGGCGCGCGGCAGCCAGAAGGTCGCCGCCGGTCATCCCGGCCATCAGAAAATCTGTGACGAGTACATCGATGCCGGGATCGGCGCGGAGGATTTCGAGCGCCGCGGCGCCGCCCGCGGTTTCGATCACCCGGTAGCCGAGATCGCCGAGCATCGCAGCGGTGCCGCTGCGCACGAGATCGTCGTCGTCGACGAGAAGGATCGTCGCGCTGCGTGGGGCGGCGGCGGCGGGGCCGGCGGCATGCGCCTCGACCGCATCGTCGCTGTCGGCGGCGCGCGGCAGCCACATCTCGACGCGCGTCCCCTGCCCCGGCGCACTGTGCAGCCGCAGCGCCCCGCCGAGCTGGGCGACGAAGCCATGGACCATCGACAGACCAAGGCCAGTGCCCTTGCCGATGCCCTTGGTGGTGTAGAACGGCTCGATGGCGCGGCGGCGGACCTCGTCGGTCATGCCGATGCCGGTGTCGGCGACCGACAGGCGGATGTAGCCGCCGGGGGCGAGATCGGCGTCCGCTTCGGCGAGGGTGTGCGCGTCGGCGGCGATGGTGAGCTGGCCGCCGCCCGGCATCGCGTCGCGCGCGTTGACCGCCAGATTGAGCAGCGCGAGTTCGAGCTGGTTGGGATCGGCACGCGCCATCGGCAGCCCGGCCGGCACCTCGACGCGCACCGGCACCTGCGGGCCGATGGTGCGGGTGATGATCTCGGTGGCGTCGCCGACCAGCGCCGCGATGTCGACCGCGCGCGGCTGCAGCATCTGGCGGCGGCCGAAGGCGAGCAGGCGGGAAACGAGAACGCGTGCCCGGTCGGCGGCGGCGAGCGCGCCGTCGATCAGCCGGGCTTCCCGCGCATCCTCGCCGTGGCGGCGGCGGAGCAGATCGAGGCT
>JADCGM010000036.1 GCA_020249025.1 Alphaproteobacteria bacterium | reverse complement strand
TGAAGGTGCGGCCGGTGTCGGCCTTTGAGCCTGACGAGAAGAACTGCTCGGACGCCGCGCTGATCGCAGTCCGGTAGAGCCCCCTGCCCTTGTGCTCCAAAAGGCCCGCGTCCCATGCTCGGATAAAATCGCGCGCGTCGTCTTCGCTTACCTTGATAGACGACCGCTTATGGCCGCGAGCCGACCGGCCGTTCTTGGAAAGGTTCCGGGGAAACCGGACATGAGGGCCCGGACGCGCCTTGGCGCTGCCGTCAGCCATCGCCGCTACACGGGTCTGCAAGGGCATTCCTTGTCAGAGCGACGTTCACCTGAGTAACCCTCGCATCCCCGGCAATCGGAATGAAGGCGTGGAAGCGGGCGCGGGGCATGCCGACACGGTTGAAGCCGCCCCGGCTGGCGTAGGTGCAGAGCGGCTGGTCAACGCCCGCGACATAGACCTGCATCCTGACCCGGCCGGGTGTCGAGCCGCGGATGCCGAGAGGACGTATCAGACTACCGTCGAGCATCACGCCCGCATCTGTCCGGTTCACCGAAACTGAGGCGATCGTCAGCCGTGACGTATCCGGTTGGGTCACTCGAACCGGAAGATCGCCGCCAAGCGCCGGCGCGCCGGCGGCCATCGAGACGGTGAGGACAAGCGCGGCGCGCGAGGCGCCCTTCGGCATCGGGATCATGGTCAGGCCTTCTGAACAGGAGAAATGTCGGCGGGCGTCGGCAACGGTTGCGCCGGCGAGGCCCGCTGCCGGGCGATTGCAAGCGCGATCACAGCTGCAGGCCGATGCGGGGCGCGGCCCATGTCATCGCCAGATAGAGGGCGACGGTCAGCGCGCACCCGGCCGCAAGCGCGACCCAGAACGGCCAGCCGCGCCCGAGCAACGCCGGGATCAGCAGGAACATCGGCAGCGACGGCAGGACGAACCAGAAGGTCGCCCGCGCATGCGCCGCCATGCCTACCGGGTCGTGCGTGTCGCGCCACAGCCACATCATTCCAAGCACCGAGACCAGCGGCAGCGAGGCGACGAGCGCGCCGAGTCCGGGGCTGCGCCTGGCGATCTCGGAGACTGCCGCGACGATAAGCCCCGACAGCAGCGCCTTCATCAGCAGATACATGGGTCAACCTTTCCGGCCGCGGATCGCCGGGCAAAACGCTCTGCCCGGGCGATCCGATGGTGGGGGGGTGCGCATCAGTGCCCCTGCTGCCACGGCAGCGCTTTCAAGGCTGACGTCGGGCAGCGGTGGAAGATGCGTGGCACCCCGCGATAGTTCTTGGTCGCGATCCGGTCGGCGGAGCGCGTGTCGACGGCCAGGCGCTTGACCTCCATCGGCTTCTCCAGACCCTCGAAGGGCACATGCGTATGGGTGTAGGCGATCGCCGTGCCCTCATCGCGCCAGATGCCGAGCGCATGCGGCTCGGACGCCGGCAGGGTCACCTCGGCATAGAAGCCGTCGGCTAGGAAGACCCAGGCCGGGCCCGCCTCGCAGTTGCGGGTCTCCCCGAGGCTCCAGACGCCGGGCATGTCGGACGCAGCCGACGCCTGCGACGCAATGAGCGCGGCTGTGACGATGAGTGCCTTCATGGTCAGTCTCCCTCCTGTTTGATGGGTGATCCAGAATTGCACCGGGCGCAGATCCCGGCGACTTCGGCGACGACGCTGGCAACCCGGAAGCCCCGGCTTCGGGCGAGATCGGCGAGGTCGGCCGTGATGTCCTCAGTCGGGGCGACCTCGATCCCGTCGCACGCCACGCAGACCAGCGTCACACAATCCGGCCTGGCGGGATCGGCGGACATGAACCGTCGCCCGGTCAGCACCGGCCTGACATCGCCGCTCACGACGAGGCGGCCGAGCACGCGGTAGACCTGAACTTCGGTCATCGGGCTGCCGGCATCGGCGACGGCTGCGGCCACGCCGGCCGCGGTCGCAGCGCCGAGCCTGTCGAGCGCAGCCCGAACCAGCGCGTCGAGATAGGCAGGCGACCGCTTCGCCATGTCAGGCGGCCACCGGCAGCAGGGCCCCGCTCCGCTTCGCCTCGCGTTCGAGCAGCAGGCGGACAAGGGCCGGCAGCACGAGCAGCGTTAGCAGCGTCGCCGTGATCAGGCCGCCGATGACGACGGTCGCGAGCGGTCGTTGCACTTCGGCGCCGGTTCCGGTGGCGAGCGCCATCGGCACGAAGCCAAGGCTGGCGACGAGCGCGGTCATCAGCACGGGGCGCAGGCGCGTCAGCGCCCCTTCCCGCACGGCATCACGCGGCGCCATTCCCTCCTCGCGCAGCCGGATGATGCTCGACACCATGACGAGGCCGTTGAGGACGGCGACGCCCGACAGCGCGATGAAGCCGACCGCGGCGGACACCGAAAAGGGCATGCCGCGCAGCGCCAGCGCGAGCACGCCGCCGGTCAGCGCCAGCGGCACTGCCGAGAACACGACCGCCGCCCGCGGCAGCGACCCGAGCGCGACGTAGAGCAGCGCGAGGATCGCCGCGAACACCGCCGGCACGACCAGCGCCAGCCGCTCGGAAGCGCGCTCCAGATTCTGGAACTGGCCGCCCCACTCGATCCACGAGCCGGCCGGGATCCTCACCTCGGCCGCGATCTTCTCGCGCGCCTCGGCGACGAAGCCGCCGAGGTCGCGACCGCGGACGTTCGCCTGCACGACGATGCGGCGCTTGCCGTTCTCCCGGCTGACCTGGTTCGGGCCGTTGACGATGTCGAAGCGGACAAGCTGACGCAGCAGCACCGTGCGCTCGATGCCGCCGTCCTCGCCGTGGAGCTTTACCGGCAGCGAACCGAGCGCGTCGATATTGCGGCGCAGATCGTCGGGCAGCCGCACGACCACGTCGAAGCGCCGGTCGCCTTCGAACACGAAGCCGGCCTCGCGGCCGCCGAGCGCGATCTGGACCGCATCGGCCACCTCTCCCACGGTCAGGCCATAGGAGGCGATGGCGTCACGATCGAAACGCACGCTGAGCGAGGGAAGCCCCTCGGTCTGCTCGACGCGGACGTCGGCGGCGCCGTCGATTCCGCGCAGCACCGCCGCGATGCGCTCGGCGGTCGGCTGCATCTGCGCGAAGTCGTCGCCATAGACCTTGACCGCGACATCGGATCGGACCCCGGCGATGAGCTCGTTGAAGCGCAGCTGAATCGGCTGCGAGAACTCATAGGCGTTGCCCGGCACCTGCTGGAGCCGCGCCTCCATCGCCTCGACGAGCTCGGCCTTGGGAAGCGAGGGATCGGGCCATTCGCGGCGCGGCTTCAGGATGACGTAGGCGTCAGAAACATAAGCCGGCATCGGGTCCATCGCCGCCTCGGCGGTGCCGGTCTTCGAGAAGACGAGCGCCGCTTGGGGAAAGCTCGCGATGGCGCGCTCGACCTGGTGCTGCATGACGTTGGCCTGTTCGACCGAGATCGACGGGATGCGCACCGCATTGAGCGCGATGTCGCCTTCATCGAGGGTCGGCACGAACTCCCGGCCGAGCGAGAAGAACAGCAGCACGGCGGCGGCGAAGCCGGCCGCCGCCGATCCGATCACCCGCCACGGCCGGT
>JADCGM010000359.1 GCA_020249025.1 Alphaproteobacteria bacterium | reverse complement strand
TGCACCAGCCTGGTGGGGTGCGCCTGAGAACCGGCAATACGGATCGCCTGCAATCCGTATTCTTCATAGATGCCGTCGGACAAACGGCCGCCTTCGCCCGCTAGGCCGTCCTGGGTCTCGTAGGCGAGTGGCAGGCCCTCCGGCTCGGGCATCGGCACGGCCGCAGGGACGGCCTTGGCGGTGCGGTTGATATAGCCGCGCACGCTGCGAGGGGCGGAAGCCGCGACAGTCGGGACCGTGAAGGAGGGATCGACGGCGAGCCGTGTCGGCAGATGATCGTCGAGCCAGCCCAGCAGCGTGGCGGCGTCCGAGGCAACGCCGGGTGCGGCCGGGAACACGGCCGGATCGTCGGCGGGCCGCTTGTCGATGACGGTCAGCCGCGTCGGAAACGTCGTGCCGTGTTTGGCATAGACCGCGCCGTCGATGGCGGCGGAGAAGACGATGCGCCCGCGCTCCTGCAGGCGAATGAAGGCGTCCAGCCAGGCCAGATTGTCGGGCGCGAAGCTGGCGCCGGTGATCGTCACCAGGCGTCCGCCGGGAGCCAGACGCGCCAGCGCCGAGGCGACATGGCGATATGTGGTGTCGGCTATGCGGCCTTCGACATTGGCCATTGCGGAGAACGGCGGGTTCATCAGCACGACGCTGGGCGTGACGGCGGGATCGAGGTGATCGTCGATCTGCGCCGCATCGAAGCGGGTGACGGGAATGGCCGGGAAGAGAAGCGACAGCAGGCTGGCGCGGGTGTCGGCCAGCTCGTTAAGAACGAGCGCGCCGCCGGCAATCTCGGCGAGGATGGCCAGCAGGCCGGTGCCCGCCGAAGGCTCCAGCACCCGGTCGGCGGGGGTGATTGCCGCGGCGTGGGCCGCGACCAGGCCGAGCGGGATCGGTGTCGAGAATTGCTGGAAGGTCTGGCTCTCTGTCGACCGCCGTGTATGCGTCGGCAGAAGGCTGGCGATTTTCGACAGCGCGGAAAGGCGGGCTGCCGGAGACCCGGCTTTGCGGAAAAGCGCACGTCCGTATTTGCGGAGGAACAGGACAGTCGCCGCCTCGCAGGCGTCATAGGCCGTCTTCCAGTCCCAGGCGCCGGTCCCGTCGGAGGCGCCGAAGGCCGTCTCCATCGCCGCACGCAGGGCAGCGGCATCGACGCGCTCGCCGCGTTCGAGATGGGGCAGCAGTAGGCCGGCCGCCGCGAAGATGGCGGCAGAGGGTTCGGGATTGGCGGCGAGCGGAAGCGGCGCGGCGACAGTCGCCGCCGCGGATGCGGAAATCAGGGTCATGATGTGAGCCTCGGGAGAGCGGGAAGGGACGAGCCGCGCGGCGCTCTCTCTCAACCGCACCGGCTCAAACCCGTCCCGGCGGCTCTCTCACTCTCGGGACGCCGACATGGAAAAAGCGCCCGACCGCGAGGTGGGCGCTTTTCCGAGGATCAGCTCCAATGTCCGTCCGCGATCTCGCCGGCGACGAGCGCGCGGGCTTTGCGGATCAGGTCATCGCCGCAGGTATCGACATGGCCAAAGAACCTGGCGCGGGCGCCGTTCGCGATCCAATCGGCATAGGCGCAGCATTCCCGCGCATCGGATCGGAACGCCCGCATATCGCTGGCCCAATGGGGCTTGGGCTCGATGACGACGGTGATGCTGTCCCTGGCTTCGGGCCAGGGCAGGGACCGTTCGTGTGGCGGATGCTGCCGATCCGCCGCGAAGATGGCGTCGATGTCGGTCATGGCGCCTCTCCCGTGTCGGGCCGCACGAAGCCTTCGGGATCGCCGGGATCGGGCGGCAGATAGGCGTCATAGGGATTGCCGTCGGCGAGATGGCCGAAGGGCGTGAAGACGTAATCGCCATCGTCCCGCCCCACGGCGCAGATGACATAGCGCGGGCTGCCCGTCACCGCGTCGAGGCATTCCATGAGGGCGAGATTGCCGTCGCCCGCCGCGCGCAGCAGGGTCTGGAAGTTGCTCCGGGCATAGGAGGGGATGCTCATAGCGTGCCTCCCTCACCGGAGATGGTCTCGGCAAGCCAGCCATCGGTGTAGATCCAGTCCACGGTCTCGCCGGTGGTGAGGTCGAGGACATGGGCGCCGCCGCCGAAGCCGTCGAGGCGTGGGCGCGAGCAGGTGTTGGCGTATTGGAAGCCCCATATGCCGGTCAGGCCGAACTCGGAGGCGCAGCGTTTCACGAACCGGATGAGGCGTTCGGGATCGCCGGTCACGTCGTCGCGCATCCAGAGCTGGCTGCCGCCATGCTCGGGCTGGATCGAGAGGAGGAAGCCTTCAGAGGGCGGTTCCTCCGATGCGCCTTCCTCGGACAGGCGGTTGTAGAGATCGAGTGCGCGAGCAGCGTTCTCGGGCGTGCCGACGTCGAGCAGACACGAGAAATGGGTGAAATAGTCGGCCATGACAGGCTCCTGAAACGAGAAAGCCCGGCGCGATGGCCGGGCTGGTGGAAGATCGAGAGGGAAGGCGCGGGACGAGCGGAGCCGCCCCGCGCGTAGGCGCTATTCGGCCGCGATGGCATGCAGGGCGTCTTCCTCGTCGTCGGAGAGTTCCTCTTCATCATCGAGGAAAGCCGGGAGCGCCTCGTCGCCTTCGCCGCCCGTGGCCGGGTCATCGTGGTCGACCAGGCGCAGCGGCTCGGGCAGCCAGCCGGTATCGGCCAGCAGGCGCTCCGCCTCCTTGGCCATGTCGCCCTTCTTCAGATGGTCGATGAGCTGGGCGGCCCGTTCACCTGCGCCCTCTCGCACGGCTTCGAGGATACGAGGCTTGGTGACGCGGCCGAGATAGTTTCCGACCGTCGGCCGCCAGCCTACCGCCACCATGTCGAGGCCGGTGGCCCGCGCCAGCCGGTCGGCCTGTGACAACCGCACGTCCAGCCCATGTTGGCTGACGCCCGATCCGTAAGGGTTCGGACGCTCGAACAGGGCATTCACGCCGTAGCTGACGCAATGGGCGAGCAGATCGAGGCGCGTGCCGGGGTCGAGCAGGGAGAGCCAGTCCCACAGCGCCTGGTCGTCGTCGGGAACGTGATCGCCCCAGCGCTCGTGTCGCTCGGCGACCTCGCGCGCGGGCGTGCTGTCCTTCAACTCCTCGGACTGTGCCGAGAAGAAGACATGATTGACGCGGGCATCAAGGCAGCCGGCCGGTGCGGTGCGCCGGAAGGTGTCGCTGACCAGCTTGTGCAGCAGCATGATCATGGCGACGTCGGGATGTTCCGCAACCGCGTTGCGCAGAGCGAGGGTGCGATGCGCGGTCAGCTCGATGACGAGGCGCTCGGGCAACGGCTTGATGCCGTCCTCCTCATCGTCCTCCGGCTCCGCGGGCTGGCCGCCGATGGTGACGACGGCGCGTTGAACGGCAGGCGCGGCCGGCTGGCCAGCTTCACCGTCAACCGCCAGCGCATCGCTGCCTTCGGTCTCGACGGGACGTTCATCCTCGGGACGGACATAGCCGCGATCCACCGACAGCGACCCGTCGGCGTCGAGGCTGATGAAGACGCCGGCGACGGCGATGTCGGCCGGATGGTAGATCGTCGGGCGCTGCTCGAAGGCGTCGAGGGCCTGTTCGATCTCGCCGAGACGTGCGTCGATCTCGTCGGGCAGTTCGTCGGCCTCGGCATATTCGGCTTCGAGCCGGTCATACTCGTCACGCAGCGCCTCGCGGGTGGCGCGCTCCTCCTCGGTCAGGTGGACCGTCACGCCAGCCAATTCGCGAAGCCCATGCTGGTGGCCGTAGGGAAAGCTCAAGGCGGCCTCGACCCATTTCCAGCCTTCGCTCGCGATCTCGTCGGCGGTGGTCTTCAGCTTGTCGGCCACCAGGTGGTCGAGCAGGGCCGGATCTTGCAGCCAGCCACCGTCGTCTGACTGGAACAGGTCGCGCAGCACGATGCCGCCGGCCGCTTCATAGGCTTCGACGCCCACGAAGACGGCCCTTTTGTCTGAGGCGCGTACCGAGGTCTCGGTCAGCATCCGGCGGATCTGATAGGGCTCCTTCTGCCAGCTATCCTTGACTGCCTCCCAGACCTGTTCCTGACGGGCATGGTCGGAGCTGACGGTGAAGGCCATGAGCTGTTCGAGCGTCATGCCATCCTCGGCATAGATCTCGAGCAAAGTCGGCGAGACGGAGGCGAGGCGCAGGCGCTGCTTCACGACATTGACGCCGACGAAGAAGGCGGCGGCGATGGCTTCCTCGGTCATGCCCTTGTCGCGCATGGCCGCGAAGGCGCGGAACTGGTCGAGTGGATGCAGCGGCGCGCGCTCCATGTTCTCGACCAGCGAGACCTCGTCGACCAGGATGTCGCTGTTGGCGTCGCCGACGACGCATGGCACCGGCGCAGTCTTGGCCAGGCGCTTCTGCTTCGCGAGCAGTTCGAGCGCGCGATAGCGGCGGACGCCGGCGGGCACCTCGAACATGCCGCTCTCGGCGCCATCGGCGTCGAGGACGGGACGGACATGGAGGCTCTGGATGAGACCGCGCCGGGCGATGGACTCGGCCAGTTCCTCGATCGAGACGCCGGCCTTGACGCGCCGGACATTGGACTGGCTCAGCACCAGCTTGTTGAAGGGGATGTCGCGCGCCGACGACAGGGTGATCTTCTGAATGGCAGTCGCCATGTTCGTTACTCCGCGACGGGCGGCCGGGAGCCTCTCTCTCGACCTCCAACCCGTCACGAAGCGAAGCGCCGCCCTCTCACTCTCGGAGGGCAGCGCCAGGCGGGCGGAAAGGCGTAAAGCCGGAAGCCCGCTTCTC
>JADCGM010000358.1 GCA_020249025.1 Alphaproteobacteria bacterium | reverse complement strand
GACCCTTCGCCTCGCGCGCGCGCTTCAGGATCTCGCCGACACGCGGACCGGGCGCGTCGAAGACCTCGCCAAGCAGCGCCTGATTTTCCTCCACCGGAACTCTTCCCATACCCCGCGGTCGCGCAGCGCGACCCACGCCCCCTAGATGGCGCGCAGCGTTGCGCCGCAGCATCGCGATGTCAACGCCGCGGATGCGTTGCCCGCGCCGGATGGTCTCACCGGCGCGACGGCGCGCACGCGACGCGCTACAACCGCAGCGATGGATGCGCCCCTGCCCCCAGCCCGCCTGCCCGACAGCGTCCGCCGCCGCCTGCTGCCCGGCGCGGCGCTGCTGTGGATCGAGCGCGCCTGGGCGGCGGGCTGGCTGCAGGGGCTGGCGGCGGCGTGGGCGCTTTGGATCGTGCTGGCGCTGATGGGCGTGACCGGCGCGCTGCCGGGAGTGCTGCGTGTCGCGCTGGCGGGCGCGCTCGTCACCGGTTCGCTTGCCGCCCTCGGCCTTGCGGCGGCGCGGGTGCCGCTTCCGGACCGGGACGCGGTGCTGCGGCGGCTGGAGGCCGCGAGCGGCGTGCGGCGCGGCACGCTCGCCGTGCTCGATGCGCCTGCGCTCGATCTCGCGGACCCAATGGCGGCGCGGCTCTGGGGCCGGGCGCTGGCGGATGCGCCGCTGCGGCTGCGGCTGGGTTTGCCGCGGCTGCAGCTCGACGATGGCGCCCGCTGGGGCGCGCTCCCGCTGCTGGCGACGGGGCTGCTGCTCGGCCTGCTGCTCGCCAAGGGCGATGCGCCGGCGCGGATCGCGGGGTCGCTGTCGCCCTGGCCGACCCCGCTGTCGGCGGCGCGGGTGACGCTGACGGTGACGCCCCCGGCCTGGGCCGACGCCGCCCCGCGGACCATCGCGATCCAGCCGGGCGCGACCCAGCCGCTCACCGCGCTCGCCGGATCGAGCCTGCGCCTGCGGGGCGAAGGGCTGGACGGGCCGTGGACGCTGGCTGCCCCGGGCGCGACCGCGCGCGAGCTTCGCGGCGGCGTCGGCGTGGTCCGGGTCACCCGTGCGGGCCGTCTGACGCTGATGGCGGGGGCGCGGCGGGTCGCAGCCATCGATCTCAGCCTGGCCGCCGACGCCGTGCCCACCATCGCCTTCGACGGGGCGCCGCAGGTGACCCCGCAGGGCGCGCTGCGCGTCGCCTGGCGGCTGACCGAGGATCAGGGCCCCGCGACCGTCTGGCTCGAGCTGCGCAAGGGCGGCGAACGCCGCGCGGTCCGTCTGGCGGCCGACGCGCGGGCGGGGACGGGCGCGGCGTTCGCCGATCTCACCCCCGATCCGCTGGCAGGCGAGGTCGTGGCGCTGCGGCTGCTGGCGCGCGACGGGGCCGGGCAGACCGGCTTCTCGCCGACCGTCGCGGCGCGGCTCCCCGAACGCCGCTTCGTCCATCCGGTCGCGCGCGAGATCATCGCGGCGCGCAAGCTGCTTATCCGTCAGCCCCGCGCCCGCGAGGCGGTGGCGGACCGGTTGACGGGGGTTGCCGGACGGCCGGACCGCTTCGGGACCAATCTCGCCGCCTGGATCGCAGTGCGCGGCGCGACCTTCCGGCTCGCCTACGACCGCGACGAACCGCGCGGCGCGTCCATCGTTCGCCTGTTGTGGGACGCCGCCGTCGACCTCGAGGACTCGGGCGCGAGCCGGGCGATGGAGTCGCTGCGCGCAGCGATGGAGGAGATGCGCCGCGCCATGGCGAGCGGCGACGAGCGGGCGCAGCGCGCCGCGGCCGACCGGCTGGCGCAGGCGATGGCCGACTATCTGTCCCGCCAGATCGAAGGGATGCAGGCGCGCGGCGAGCTGACCCCCGGGCAGACGCTCGACACGTCCTTCCTCGATGCGATGATGGCCGACATTCGCGACCGGCTGGCGGCCGGCGACGAGGCCGGCGCGCGCGCCGCGCTCGCCGATCTTCAGCGGTTGATGGAATCGCTCCAGTTCGGTGGGGCGGGCGATCCGCGGCTGGCCGAACGCGCGGCCGCGGCCGCGGCGGCGGCGCAATCGGCGCGCGACATCGCTGCCCGCCAGCGTGTGCTCCAGGCTGACACCATCGCCGAAGCCATCCGCCGCGCCGTCAACGGCGCGCAAGGGCCGCTGACCTCCGAGGCGGCGCGGCAGGCGCAGCTGCGCGATCAGGCCGCCGCCATCGGGGCGGCCGCGCGCACCGCCGGCCTGCCGCCGCCGCCCGCGCTCGGCGAGGCCGCGACCGCCATGCGCGCCGCCGGCGAGGCGCTGCGGGCGGGCGACACGGCGGCCGCGGCGCGGGCGCAGGAGCGCGCGGCGCTGGCGCTCGCCGAGGCCGGGCAGGCGATGGAGGCGCAGGCGCAGGCGCTACGCCGGCAGGCGGGCGGTGCGGGATTGGCGCAGCCGGGTGCGCCGGGGTCGGGGATCGATCCGCTCGGCCGGCCCGGGCAGGGCTTCGGCGGCGGCGCGGTGCGGCTGCCCGACCCGGCCGGTCAGGCGCGATTGCAGGCGATCCGGCGGCTGCTGGAGGAACGCGCGGCCGATCCGAACCGTTCGGCGGACGAGCGGGCCTATTATCTCCGCTTGCTCAAGCGATTCTGACGTTCCACATCAGCACCGACGACAAGGAGCATGTTGAGCATGGCGCAGCCGCGCGTCCGCAAGGCGGTCTTTCCCGTGGGCGGGATGGGCACCCGCTTTCTCCCCGCCACCAAGGCGGTGCCGAAGGAGCTGTTGCCCGTCGTCGACAAGCCGCTGCTGCAATATGCGGTCGACGAGGCGCTGGCCGCCGGCTGCGAGCAGATGATCTTCGTCACCGCGCGCGGCAAGGGCGCGCTCGAGGACTATTTCGACATCGCCGGCGAGATGGTCGCGACGCTCACCGCGCGCGGCAAGGCGGCCGAACTCGCGGTCCTGGATGGCACGCAGTTGCCCGCGGGCGACATCGCCTATGTCCGCCAGCAGGAGCCGCTCGGCCTCGGCCATGCGGTGTGGTGCGCGCGGCATCTGGTCGGGCGCGAGCCGTTCGCGGTGCTGCTGCCCGACGAGCTGCTGTGGGAGCCGGCCAATCCCTGCCTCAAGCAAATGGCGGACGCCCATGCGCGCGTCGGCGGCAATGTCATCGCGGTGATGGAGGTGCCGGCCGAGCACACGCACCGCTACGGGATCATCGTGCCGGGCCAGGCTGACGGCGCGCTCACCGAGATGACCGGCATGGTCGAGAAGCCCAAGGCCGGAACCGCGCCGTCGCGGCTGGCGGCGGTCGGGCGCTACATCCTCCAGCCCGAGGTGATGGACGTGCTGTCGCAGCACAAGCGCGGCGCGGGCGGCGAGATCCAGCTGACCGATGCGATGGCCGAATTGATCGGGATCCAGCCGTTTCATGCCTGGACCTTCGGCGGCCGCCGCTTCGATTGCGGCGACAAGGCGGGGCACATCACCGCCAACATCGCGCTGGCGCTGGAGCGCCCGGACATCGCCCCCGACGTCCGCGCCTATCTGGCGACGCTCTAGGAGCGCGATGACCGAAGCGCTTCCCGACGGTTGGGAACGGACCGCGATCGTCGCGGGTGCTGCTTTCGTGCTGCTTCTCGCCGAATGGCTGTGGGCCGCGCGGCCGGCGGTGCGCGGGCGGCGCTGGGCGCT
>JADCGM010000357.1 GCA_020249025.1 Alphaproteobacteria bacterium | reverse complement strand
CTCATGACGGTCGCGCCCGCCGAACTCGCCCAGCACTGGCAGACGACGCTCGAATTCGTCCAGATCATCTACGACGAATGGCCCGGCGTGCTGACCGCGCTCGGCAAGGTCGACTCGGCGCGTCGGCGCAACGCGCTGATGCACGACCTCATCACCCGCTGGGAGAGTATCGACCGGCCGCAGTCGATGATCGTCGCCGCCGGCATGGTCGCGACCGCGCCGGTCGTCGGTGACCTGCTCCGCGTCATCGCTCGGCTGCCCGACGGGGTGGTGGTGCTGCCCGGGCTCGATTGCGACATGCCCGAGGCCGAGTGGCAGGCGATCCGCTGCCACCTCGCCGATCCCGACGCCGAGCCGCGCGACGACAGCGAGAGCCACCCGCAGTTCAGCTTCCGCTGCCTGCTCGAACGCATGCGCGTCGCGCGCGGCGAGGTCGAGACCTGGCCGGTGACGACGCCCGCCGACGGCCCGCCCGCGCGCACCGCGGCGCTCGCCCGCGCCATGGCCCCGGCCCAGTTCACCAACGAATGGCGCTCGCTCGACATCGCCGCCGATGCGCTCGACGGAGTGCGGCTGCTGGAGGCCGCCGATCCCGGCGAGGAGGCGCAGGCGATCGCGCTAGCCATGCGCCGCCAGCTGGAAACATCGGGGCGGACCGCGGCGCTCGTCACCCCTGACCGTGGCCTCGCCCGGCGCGTCGCGGCGCATCTCCAGCGCTGGGGGCTCGCGATCGACGATTCCGCCGGCACGCCGCTGCGCGTCACCCCGCCCGGCACCTTCATGCTGGCGCTGGCCGAGGCTGCGGCGCAGGGCTTCGCGCCGGTGCCGCTGCTGGCGCTGTTGAAGCATCCGCTGGTGCGCCGGGAGGGGCGGCTGACATGGCTCGACGGCGCGCGCGGACTCGATCTGGCGCTGCGCGGGGTGCGACCGCCGCCCGGGCTCGACGGGATCGACGCGCAGCTTCACGACGCCCGGCTGGAGGCGCTGGCGCGCAAGGACATGGGCAAGGCCGCCGCCATCGAGGCGGTGGAGGTCTGGTGGCGCGGGCTGAAGCCGCTGTTCGAGCCGCTGGAGGCGCTGTTCGCGCGGCCGCTGGTGTCTCTGCCCGACCTTATCGACCGGCTCCGCGCCGCCGCCGCCGAGCTTGCCGGCGATGAACTCTGGCGCGGCCCCGCCGGGCGCGCGCTCGCCGAAATCGTCCTCAAGCTCGAACAGCATGGCGGGCTGCTCGATCCGTTCGCGCCGCCCGATGCGCCGGGGCTGCTCGGGGCCTTTTTCGACGAGACCGCAGTGCGCCCGCCCTTCGGCCGCCACCCGCGGCTGGCGGTCTACGGCGTGCTGGAGGCGCGGCTGCAGCGCGCCGATCTCGTCATCCTCGGCGGGCTGAACGAGGGCGTCTGGCCGGCGGCGACCGCGCCCGATCCGTGGCTCGCGCCAGCAGCGCGGGCGAGGCTCGGGCTCCCCGGGCTCGAACGCCGGGTGGGGCTGGCCGCGCATGATTTCGTCCAGGCGATGGGCGCGGTCGAGGTTCTCGTCACCCGCGCCCGCCGCGACGCCTCGGCGCCGACGGTGCCGTCGCGCTTCTGGTTGCGGCTGGAAGCGCTAGGCGGCGACCGGCTGAAGAAAGACGGCGCGCTGCTGGCGCTCGCCCGCGCGCTCGACCGGCCGGCCGCCGTCACGCCCGCGCCGCGCCCCGCCCCCGCGCCGCCCGCCAACGCCCGGCCGCGCCAGTTGTCGGTGACGCAGGCCGAAAAGCTGCGCGCCGATCCCTACAGCTTCTATGCCGACAAGGTGCTCGGCCTGCGCCGGCTCGACGGGCTCGACGAGGACCCGACTGCGGCCGAGCGCGGCACCTTCATCCACGAGATCCTCGAGCGCTGGATCGACGAGCGTCCGGGCGATCCCGAGCATCTCATCGCCGTCGCCGACCTCATGCTCGGGCGCTGGGATCATCATCCGCTGATGAAGGCGCTCTGGGCGCCGCGGGTGCGGCGCGCGGTGGCCTGGGCGGCGGATGCGGCGCGCGAATGGGCGGCGGCGGGCTGGACTCCGCGCGCGGCCGAAGCCGCCGGACGGCTCAACGTGCCGGGCGGCATCCTGCTCACCGGCATCGCCGACCGCATCGACGCCAACGCCGCGGGCGAGCTCGCCATCGTCGACTACAAGACCGGCGGGCTGCCGACGCTGCCGCAGCTGAAGGGCCGCTTCGCGCTCCAGCTCGGGCTGCTGGCATGGATGGCGGAGGAGGGCGCGCTGAAGGACGTGCCGGCGGCGAAGGTCGCAGCGCTGCGCTACTGGCGGCTGTCGGGCGGGCGCAAGGCGGGCGAGGCGAAGGACCCGCTCGTCAGCCACAACAAGCCGTGGACCGACATCGACAGCTTCGTCGCCGAGACGCGCGCGGAGTTCCGGCGGCTGTGCGATGCGCTGCTGCTCGGCAGCGCCCCGTTCGAGGCCAAGGCGCATCCCGAATATGCCGGGCGCTACACCGACCATGACCATCTGGCGCGGGTCGCCGAGTGGCTGGGGCGCGGCCGGTGAGCGCTTTGCTTCCCCTGCGCCCGACGCAGCTGCGCGCCGCCGATCCGGAGCGCCACGCCTGGGTGTCGGCGTCCGCCGGCACCGGCAAGACGCAGGTGCTGACCGCGCGCGTGTTGCGGCTGCTGCTCGCAGGCGCCGCGCCCGAGCGCATCCTCTGCCTGACCTTCACCAAGGCGGCCGCCGCGGAGATGCAGACGCGGATCTACGCGCGGCTGGCGCGCTGGGTGCGCGCCGACGATGCGGAGCTGGTGCGCGATCTGGAGGCGCTCGGCGCGCCCGCCGATCCCGACACGCGGGAGAATGCGCGACGGCTGTTCGCGCGCACGCTCGATGCGCGCGGCGGCCTGCGCATCCAGACCCTCCACAGCTTCGCGCAGGGGCTGCTGGCAAGCTTTCCGGTCGAGGCGGGCGTCGCGCCGGGGTTCACCGCGCTCGATGACCGCACCGGTCTCGAACTGCGTGCGCGTGTGCTCGCCGAAACGCTGACCGAGGCGGAGGCGCAGGGCGACCTCGGCTTCGTGCGCGATGTCGGCGAGCTGGCGGTGCGCCTCGGCGAGGCGAAGCTGTCGCAGCTGGCAGCGAGGCTCATCTCCTATCGCGACGCGATCACCGCGCTCGGCGCGCCGCAAGGGTTCGAGCCGCTGCTCCGCGCCCGGCTCGGCCTGCCGCGCGAGGGGACGCGGGAGGAGCTGACCGCGGCGGCGCTGTCCGACACCGCGTTCGAGGTCGAGGGCCTGCGCGTCTTCGCCCGCGCTTCGGCCGCCTGGGGGACGAAGACCGGGTTGGCTTACGCCGATACAATCGCCGGCTGGCTGGCCTGCGACGGGGCCGGGCGCTGCGCGGCCTTCGAGGACGTCCGCAAGATCTTCTTCAAAAGCGACGGCGAAATGCGGGCCTTCGGCGAGAAGCTGCTGTCGCAGGCGACGGGGCTCGAAGAAATCGTGGAGACCGTCGCCGACGCCATCGAAGGCGTGCGGCTGATGCAGGCAGCCTTCGATCTCGCCGCCTATGCCGCGCAGCATCTGCGCGTCGGGCACCGGCTGGCGACCGCCTACCAGCGTCACAAGGACCGCGCCGGCGCGCTCGATTTCGACGACATGATCGTCCGCGCGGCGCATCTGCTGACCCAGGACGGCATGGCCGACTGGGTGCGCTTCAAGCTCGATCAGGGACTCGATCACATCCTCGTCGACGAGGGGCAGGACACCAACGAGGCGCAGTGGCGGATCGTCAACGCGCTCGCCGAGGAGTTCTTCGCCGGGCGTGGCGCGCGCGAGGACGTGCAGCGCACCCTGTTCGCGGTCGGCGACTTCAAGCAGGCGATCTTCAGCTTCCAGGGCTCCGACCCCCAGGTGTTTCAGGCCTATCGCGAGCATTTCGGCGGGCTGGCGGCCGATGCGCGCAACCCGCTCGCCGACGTGCCGCTCGACGAGAGCTTCCGCTCGACCGAGGCGGTGCTGGAGGTCGTCGACCGCGTGCTCGCCGATCTCGGCCACCCGGCGCTCGGCATGCCCGAGCCGCCGGCGCGGCATGTCGCGGCGCGCAGCGGGCTTGCGGGGCGGGTGACGCTGTGGCCGGCGCTGACCGATCCGCGGCAAGGCGGCGACGGCGCCGACGCGTCGGAGACCGAATGGCTCGCCGAAACCGAGGTGCTGATGGCGCAACGGCTGGCGCGGCAGATCCGCCGCTGGCTCGATGCGCCGATGATGCTCGAGGCCAAGGGGCGGCCGGTGCGGCCCGAGGACATTCTCGTGCTCGTCCGCCAGCGCCGCGAGTTCGTCACGGCGCTCGTCGCCGCGCTCCATGCCGAGCGGGTTCCGGTGGCGGGCGTCGACCGGCTGCGGCTGACCGAGCCGCTAGCGGTCCAGGACCTGCTGGCGCTGGTCCGCTTCGCGCTTCAGCCCGACGACGATCTGACGCTGGCGACGCTGCTGGTCTCGCCGTTCATCGGCTGGCCGCAGGGCGGCGACGACGATCCGCTGTTCGCGCTCGCACACGGCCGCCAGCCCGATCAGCGGCTGTGGCGGCGGCTGCGCGGCCGTGCCGAGCGCGGCGATGCGCGCGCGCAGGCGGCGGTCGAGTGGCTCGGCGAGGTGCTGGCCCTCGCCGACATCAAGCCGCCGCACGAGTTCTTCGAGACGATCCTGTCCGGCCCGCTCGATGGCCGCCGCCGGCTGCTGGCGCGGCTCGGCGAGGAGGCGCGCGATTCGATCGAGGCGGTGCTGGCGCAGGCGCTCGCCTTCGAGACCAGCCACGCGCCCTCGTTGCAGGGCTTCCTCGCCTGGATCGAGGCCGACGACATCGATCTGAAGCGCGATCCCGATGCGCCGCTCGATGCCGTGCGGATCATGACCGTGCACGGCGCCAAGGGTCTGCAGGCCCCGGTCGTCGTGCTGGCCGATGCGGCGCGGACGCCCAAGCCGCAGGGCGACGACCATGCCG
>JADCGM010000356.1 GCA_020249025.1 Alphaproteobacteria bacterium | reverse complement strand
GGCACCGGCCGGAACGGCAAGGGCACGATGGTCGAGGCGCACGCTTATGTGGCGGGCGACTATGCCGGCACGATCAACATCGAATCGCTTCTCTCGACCGGGCAGTAGCGCTCGGGAAGCGGCCCGTCACCCGACCTCGCCAAGCTGCCCGGCCTGCGCATGCTGCGCGTCACGGAGCCTGAAGAGGACTCGGTGCTCGCGATCGCGCTCGTCAAGCGGATGACCGGGAACGACCCGATCGATGCGCGCCACAACTACGGGGCGTTCTTCACGTTCAAACCGGACTTCAAGCTCTCCTACCAGTCGAATTACGAGTTGAAGATCCCGGGCGGCGGCGACGCCGGCATCTGGGGCCGTATGCGCATGGTGAGCTGGGACGTCGTCATTCCCGACGACGAACAGGACGCCGAGCTGCCCCAAAAGCTCGAGGCCGAAGGCTCCGGCATCCTGAACCGCCTGATCGAGGGTGCGATCGACTTCCTCTCGTCCGGACTGAACGAGCCGCCGGAGATCCTGGCGCGCACCGCGGAGTATCGCGACCGATCGGATCCTGTCGGCGTGTTCCTGCGCGAGTGCGTCGATCTCACCGACAACGACCGCGACACCGTCGGCGCTCGCTACCTCTGGAACATCTACTGCGCTTGGGCGCGCGCCAACGGCCATGTCGACCGGAATGGGCGGCCTCTCAGCGAGAAGAAGCTTGGGGACAAGCTGCGAACGCACCGCCTGAAACAGGTGAAGAACAGCTCGATGTTCTGGCTGCGCACCCGGATCAGGTCCGGGATCGATGTCAGCACCTTCATCGATCCGATGACGGGCGAGCCGTATCCGCCAGCGAAAGCCGACGACGCGGGAGGATCGCGCCCCTGACGGGAGGCTGCACGGGAAGGTCTTGGCGAGGAAAAGCGGGCGATTTCAAGGGCTGCGGGAGGACGGGAGGACGGGAGGATTGCGGACGTGTGCATAGGGCGAGAGTGGCGTGCTGCTCTCGGTGTCAGCTTCGGCAGACAAAACCTATATGTATGTATGTTCTTCCTCCCGTCCTCCCGTCCTCCCGTAAATTAAGATAAGGAACGGGAGAGAGATTAATGAATAAAGAGACTTGGCCGGTCGCCGCCGATCATTCCGGCGCTGATCAACCTTCCCGCGACACTCCCGCTGGCCGGGAAAGCTCCCGTTTGGGCATCCAGCTGCCCTCGCGGGCTGCTCGGGGCGTCTCTCGGGCGAAGGTGGCCAAGATCATCCTGCCCGACGACCGCGCGCCGGCCTCGCCGCTGCTCTATCCGTGGGAGCGCCGCGGGGCCGTGGCAGTGGACGTGCTGCTCGCCTGGGCGTTCAACGAACAGCGGATCGGCTCTGACGGCCTGAAGGGGCTGCATGCCATCGAGCAGGAGACAGTGACCGGCGAGAGCAACGGCTTCTCGGGCGATGGCTGCTACACGATCGAGCAGCGGCACCGTGTCGGCGCTGTCATCGATACCTTCGGGCCCGGCGCAGCGCCGGAGCATCACCCGGCGGCGGATGCGGTTGCCGAGGCTGTCGCCAAGCTGCCGAGCGGGACGCGCGGGCTGGTAACGAAGTGGGCGCGCGCAGGCGTCGCGCCGGGTGGCTGGCGGGAGCCTGCCCGCTCGATCATCGCGCGCGACTGGCGGGACGGCTATGGCGAGGCCTATTGGGTGCACGTGGGCGCGAACGGCAAGAGCCGGGAGACGCCGGTGATGGTCAACCGGTCGCAGGCCTCGATCGATCTGGCGCGGGCCGAGTACGCGGCGTGGCACGGCGCGCTCGGCGAGCTGTTCCTGCGGCTGTCGACGCGCGCGCTCGGGTTCGTGGTGCTCCCGCCTGCCGCACCCGCTGCGCCTTGGGTGGTGGAGCCGCGCGACGAACCTGACCCGCTGCTGGCGGCGACGCTGGCGCGCAGCGACGACGCCCTCGAGCGCGAGATCGGGGTGGTGACGGCGCGCGATGTGCTGCTCGGCTCGCTGCTGGCGGGGAAGAAGCTGCGCGGGCGGGCGCTGCTGGTCGCATGGACGGCGACCTGGTGCTCGCCCTCGGCCGACATTGTGCGCGAGCTCGCCAAGCTGTCGGCGCTGGTCAGCGAGCGCATCCTTGTCGTTCATGCCGACGTCGACCGGGCGCCTGCCTGCGCGCTGGCGGCCAGTCCCGAGGCGCTGCCGCTGCTGGCGCTGCATCATCGGGGGCGGCTCATCGGGCTGCGCAAAGGGACGGGCGGGCATCGGACGCTGCGCGATTGGGCCTATGCCGCGCTCGATCGGTGATGGGTTGACGCGTGCGTTTGGATTTGACATAGGACACAACATTCCATCGCTATGGTCGAAACGACCCCGCCCGGCAGACCGCCCGGCGGGGTCGTTTCGTTTCAGGTCACATCATGCCGACGATGCCGCCGACGTTCCGCCGTCACAGCGCGCCGCCGCGTCCGGCCTGGGAGAGCAGCAACCGGAAGGCGACGCCCCGCATCCGCGGGCGCAAAGGGCAGGCGCTGCGGCGCGAGCAGCTGGAACGCCAGCCGTTCTGCGAGGTGTGCGAGCGCGCGGGCCTCCTGACTGTGGCGACGGTGCGAGACCACAAGGTGCCGCTCGCTGAAGGCGGTGCCGACGACCTGACCAACAGCCAATCGCTCTGCGAGGGCTGCCACGATATCAAAACGAAGGCCGAGGCCCAGCGCGGCAGGCGACGGTCGGCCACCCCGGGGGGTGGTCAAATCTCTGTGACCTAAGCGCCGGACACCGCACGCCTCCCACCGCGCATTTGCGCGCAAGTTTCGGCAGAATTTTTTTCCGGTGGCGGGGTGGCGGTCCGCGCGCGGCAGAGGGGTGACGACATGGCTCGTGGACCGAAGCCGCAGCCGGCGGCGATCAAGCTGATGAAGGGAAACCCCGGCCGCCGTCGGGTCGTCGATCCGACTGTCCAGGCGGGCGAGGCGGCTGGGAAGGCCGCCCCGATCGGCAAGAGCTCGGAGCTGCAGGCGCCCAAGAACCTGACCGACGCACAGCGGGCGGTGTGGGACACGTTCGTGCCGGATCTCGAGGCGATGCGCCTCATGCGGTCGACCGACACGGCGGCCTTCGCCCGCTACTGCGTCTGGACCGTCAAATGGAACGAGGCCGAGCGCGCCTTGCGGCGCGCGAAGCTGGTGACAGTGACCGAGTCCGATCACGTCACCATGGAGCGCATGTCGAAATGGCTCATGGTGATGATCCACATCGACAAGCGCCTCGGCGACATCGAAGAGCGGTTCGGGATGAACCCCTCGGCGCGGCAGAGGATCTTCGCGCAGCTCGCCAGCCTGCAGCCGTCGCTTCCGCTGGCGGCCGCCGGCGAGCTCGACCAGCCGGCGTCGAAGCCCGCGCCCGCCCCGACCGCGCCCGTTTCGGCCTCGCCGGTCGGCCTGCTGAATTGATCCTGCCATGGCGACGCGGCCGAAAGAGCCGGCCGTCACCTGGTCGGAGTG
>JADCGM010000355.1 GCA_020249025.1 Alphaproteobacteria bacterium | reverse complement strand
TGCGTCAGCACCGCGAACTGCGCCCAGCCCGGCTGCGCTCCGGGGCGCTCCGCCGCCATCTCGGCGATCATCGCCCGCGTCTCGTCGAGCGTCCGCGGCCGGTTGCCGACCACCCCGAGCGCCGCCGCCCGCGCCGCGTGCAGCGCCTCGGCGTCCTCGGGGCGCGTCGGGCGGATGACAAGGCGGGCGGTGGTGATCATCCGCCCTCGTTAGCGGGGCGTCGCCCTCACGTCACCAGCCGCCGCAGCCCCGTGATCGTGTCGGCCTCGTGCGCCGGCTTGTCGGTGCGGATGCGGGCGATGCGCGGGAAGCGCATGGCGAGGCCGGATTTATGGCGCTTCGACTCGTGGATCGAATCGAACGCCACCTCCAGCACCAGCGACTTCTCCACCTCGCGCACGGGGCCGAAGCGGTTGACCGTGTGGTTGCGCACGAAGCGGTCGAGCTGGATCAGTTCGGCGTCGGTGAAGCCCGAATAGGCCTTGCCGACGGGCAGCAGTTCGCCGTCGTCGGTCCAGCAGCCGAAGGTGTAATCGCTGTAATAGCTCGACCGCTTTCCGTGGCCGCGCTGGGCGTACATCATCACGCAGTCGGCGGTGAGCGGATCGCGCTTCCATTTGTACCAGAGCCCGGTGCGGCGCCCGGCGACATAGGGGCTGTCGCGGCGCTTCAGCATCAGCCCCTCGATCGCCGCATCGCGCGCGCCGATCCGCAGCTCCATGAGATCGTCGAAGCCCTTGCCCTCGATCAGATGCGAGACGTCGAAGCGGTGCGCGGGCAATTGCGGCGCGAACGCCTCCAGCCGCGCGCGGCGCTCCGACCACGGCAGCTGGCGGAGGTCTTCGTTTCCATCGAACAAGATGTCGTAGAGCCGGACGAACGCCGGAAAGTCCGCCAGCGCCTTGGCCGACACCGTCTTGCGGTTGAGGCGCTGCTGGAGCGCGTTGAACGAGCCGGCCTCGCCGCCCTGCGCCTCGCCGCGCACCAGCAACTCGCCGTCGAGCACGCCCGGAACCGCCACGTCGCCCGCGACATCGGGAAAGGCGCGGGTGATGTCGTCGCCGGCGCGGCTGTAGAGCCGGGTCTGGCCCGCGACGTGCACGATCTGGACGCGGATGCCGTCCCACTTCCATTCGGCGGCATAGGCGGACAGGTCGATATCCTCGCTCTCTAGCGGGTGGGCGAGCATGAACGGGCGGAACACCGGCACATCGGCCGCGGTCGGCCGCTCGGCGCGGCCTTCGCCCCAGGCGAACAGCTCGGCATAGGGCGGGGCCACCCCGTGCCACACCTCCTCGACGTGATCGACGTCGAGCCCGAAGGCGTCCGCCAGCGCCGTCTTCGCCAGCCGCGCCGAGACACCCATGCGGAGCGCCCCCGTCGCCAGCTTCAGCAGCGCATAACGCCCCGCGGAATCGAGCCGGTCGAGCATATCCGCCAGCGCGCGGGGGGCCTCCGAGCGCGACAACGACCGCAGCCGCTCGATGACGTCCGACAGCCGCAGATCCTCGAACGCCTCGTCGTCGATCCCGAGCGGCTTCTCCCACAGCAGCGAGGCGGTCTCGGCGAGATCGCCGACATAGTCGCGGCTCATCGCGAACAGCACCGGATCGACGCGCTGCTCGACCAGCGCCGAAATCACCGACGCCTTCACCCCCGGAATGTCGAGATCCCCGGTCAGCGCCGCCATCGCCCAGCCGCGGTCCGGGTCGGGCGTCGCCTTCAGATAGTCCGCGATCAGCCGCACCTTGGCATTGCGCGAGCGCGTGTAGACCAGCCGGTCGAGCAGGGTGGAAAAGGCGTGCATCGCGGCGGGAACGATGGGAGGGGCGAGCCGGGTGCGCAAGGGGCGGGCGACCCGCGCCGACTCCGGGGCCCCCTCCCACACGGACGCTGCCGGTGCTAAGGCCCCCGCCATGTTCACCGCCACCGACCTGTCCACCCTCAGCACCGCCGAGCGATGGGCCGAGATCGTCCGCCAGCTCGACGGGCTGATCGGCGACGAGCCCGATCCAGTCGCTAACCTCGCCAATGCGGCGGCGCTGCTGTTCCACTCGCTGCCCGATCTCAACTGGGCGGGATTTTATCTGATGCGCGGCGGCGAGCTGGTGCTGGGGCCGTTCCAGGGCAAGCCGGCCTGCATCCGTATCCCGGTCGGGCGCGGCGTCTGCGGGACGGCGGTCGCCGAGGCGCGGACCCAGCTCGTCGAGGACGTCCATGCGTTCCCCGGCCACATCGCCTGCGATGCGGCCAGCAATTCGGAGTTGGTCGTGCCCGTGATCGTCGGCGGCGAGGTCGTTGCCGTGATCGATCTCGACAGCCCGACGCCCGGCCGCTTCACGCCCGACGACGCGACGGGCGGCGAGGCGCTGGCAGCGCTGCTGGCGCGGCGAGTGGCCTTTTCGGCGCTATAGCCAGCCGAGCGCCTGCGCGAGCGTCGCCAGGCCCAGCGCCCCGAAGATCGCCGCCGCGACGCTGCGCACCACGTTCAGCGGCACGATCCGCGTCAGCCGGTCGCCGAGGAACACCGCCGGCACATTGGCGATCATCATGCCGAGCGTCGTGCCCGCCGCCACCAGCGCGACGTCGTGATAGCGCGCGCCCAAGGCGACCGTCGCCACCTGCGTCTTGTCGCCCATCTCGGCGAGGAAGAAGGCGACCAGCGTCGTGACGAACGCCCCGTAGCGCGGTGCGGCGGGCGCGCCGTCGTCGTCGAGCTTGTCGGGGATCAGCGTCCAGATGCCCATGGCGACGAAGCCCAGGCCGATGGCGATGCGAAAGGCCTGCCCGTCGAGAAGACCTGCGACCGCGCTCCCCGCCCAGGCGGCAAGCGCATGGTTGAGGATGGTCGCGGCGAAGATGCCGGTGACGATGGGCGTGGGCTGGCGGAAGCGCGTCGCCAGCAGGATGGCGAGCAGCATCGTCTTGTCGCCGATTTCGGCGAAGGCGACGAGGGCGGTCGAGGCGAGAAAGGCGTCCATGGGCGATTCCGGGGCCGGGCAGGCATGAGACGACGACGCCACGAACCTCCGCCCGGCCGGGACGAAGCTGTGGCGTCATCGGTCTCGCTCTGGATGGTCGCCCATCCCGGCCGCGCCATGGCGTCTCCGCCAAGCCTGTTGACGCGGCCTCCGGTCCCTGACGGCCCGGCGGCTACTCCCCGAATGACGGCGGTGGGGTAGACCCCCAGGGCGGCCCCGTCAATCGGGCGGCAATTCCGCGATCTGCTGCGCCAGCGCCGACGCCCCGGCGTCGTCCGCCGCGATCTCTGCCTTGTCGTCCTCAACGAGCCGACCGGCCTCGTCGATGCGGTGAAGTCCTGCGGCGAACTCCTCCTGCTGTTCGGGGTCCTGTGGCGTCTTGCGGGGGTCCTCGGTCATTGCGTGCCTCCTTGTCGTGAGGCAAGGCCAGCGCATGACGGGCGGGCCAGGTTCCCCCGCTCAGGTCACCGCGGCGCGGGCGTGGAATTCGGGCCGGTCCCATTCGCCGGACGAGAGCACGGCGGCGACATGATCCACCGCGGTGATGATGTCGGCATGGCTCAGATAGAGCGGCGTCAGCCCCAGCCGCAGCACGTCCGGCGCGCGGAAATCGCCGATCACGCCACGCGCGATCAGCGCCTGACAGATGGCGTAGGCGTGCGGGTGCGCGAAGGAGACATGGCTGCCGCGCGCCATGACATCACCCGGGCTGGCGAGCT
>JADCGM010000354.1 GCA_020249025.1 Alphaproteobacteria bacterium | reverse complement strand
TCTTGGCTCCACGACTTCTACGACGCCGATCAGGTGTTCGTTCTCGACGGCGACGATCGCCCCCTCTACGCCGCGGCCTCGGGCGTATCGCTGCCGACATCGGCCTGGGGACAGGTGTCGGCGCAGGTGGCGCCGCTGCTCCCTGGCGTGCGGGCCCGCGCCGGGCGTTACGATCATCTGACCTTCCGCCGGGCGTCGGGCGAGGGTGGGCTGGCCCGCGGCTACGACGCGGCCGCGTTCGCCATGCTCGGCGGGCGCCCGGTGTTCGTCGTCGTCGCGCCGATCTTGCCCGATTTCGGCACAGCCGCGATCGATCCGCGGCGCGCGGCGCTGCTGGTCTCCGTCTACAACGTCGACACCGCCTTTCTGGCCGGGCTGTCGCGGTCGGTGCTGGTTGCCGACATGACGCTCGCCGACTGGACGTCCGAGGCGCAGCCCAAGCTGCTGACGATCCCGCTCGTCAACGGCGCCGGTCAGCCGATCGCAGCGGTCGAATGGAAACCACTGCGCCCTTTCCTCAGCCTCATGGCTGATCTGCTTCCGCTTGCCGGCGGCGGGCTGATGGCGCTCGGCTTCGCGGGCATCCTCGCGGGACTCCATATCCGCCAGACTTCGCGCAAGCTCGTCGAGACCCGTTTCGAGGCGGATCACGATCCGCTCACCGGCCTCGCCAATCGCCGGCGCCTGACCGCTGCGCTCGAGGCGACGATCGAGGCCGGCGAGCCCGTCGGCCTGCTTTTCGCCGACCTCGACCGGTTCAAGGAGATCAATGACGGCTGGGGTCATGAGGCAGGCGATGACGTGCTCGCCTCCACCGGCCGGCTGATCGCCGCCGCCTTCCCAGACCGGCTGTGCGCCCGGATCGGCGGCGACGAGTTCGTGGTTATGCTGCCCGGCGATGACCGCGCCGCGCTCCGCGCCGCGGGCGCGGTGCTGCTGGCGACGCTGTGCCGGAGCGCCGAGGTTCGCGGCATCGAGGTCGCGCTCGGCGGGTCGGTCGGCTTCGCGCTCGCCCCCGCCGACGCCCGGTCCGCCACCGAGCTGCTGCGCCGCGCCGATCTGGCGCTCCACACCGCCAAAAGCCGCGGCAAGGGGCGCGTCGTCGGCTTCCAGCCCGAGCTGGAGCAGGACATCCACGACCGCCGCACGCTCGAAGCTGAGCTGCGCCGCGCTATCGCAGAGGAACGGATTGGCGTCGTCTATCAGATCATGGTCGATGCCGAGACGCGGGTCCCCACAGGCGTCGAGGCGCTGGCGCGCTGGCGGCGCGAGGACGGGCGCGACGTGCCGCCGGCCCGCTTCATTCCGGTCGCCGAGGAAAGCGGGCTCATCGGCGATCTCTGCCGGCACGTGCTGCGCACTGCCTGCCGCGACGCGCTGCGCTGGGGCAAGCTGCCGGTGTCGGTCAATCTCTCCCCCGCGCAGTTCCGCTCCGACGACATCGTCGCCGATGTGCGCGCGGTGCTCGACGAGACCCGGCTTCCGCCCGAGCGGCTGCGGCTGGAGATCACCGAAGGCGTGATCGTCCGCGATCCCGAGACCGCCCGTGGCATCCTCGACCGGCTGCGCGACGCCGGGGTCGGGCTGGCGCTCGACGATTTCGGCACGGGCTATTCGAGCCTCGCCTATCTGCGCCGCTTCGCGTTCGACGCGCTGAAGCTCGATCGCGGCTTCATCGATGAGCTGGACTTCGGCGGCGAGGCGCTGACGCTGGTCGAGGCGATCGTGTCACTCGGCCATGCGCTCGGGCTGAAGGTCGTCGCCGAGGGCGTGGAGACCGAGCGCCAGATCGATCTGCTCCGCCGCGCGGGCTGCGACGAGCTTCAGGGCAATCTGCTCGGCCCGCCGATGGCGCGATCTGCGGTGGATGCGGCGCTCGGCGCCGAACCCAAGGTCGTCGCGTTCCCCGGAAGCCAGCAGTCGCGCGCCTAGCCGCCGCGCCGTCGCACATTCGCCGCGAGATGCGCCAGCCGCGTCGGCTCGGGCAGGCGGTAGCCCCGGAGCGCCGCGCGGACATGCGCCACCGCCCCGTCGAGGCTGACCCGGTGCCCGACCGAGATGAACAGCGGGTTGGCGCGCGCCCGCGTCCGCAGCGCCACCGCCACCGTTTCGCCCTTCCATACCAGCCGCGCCGCGTCGCCTGGCGCGGGCCCGAGCGTACCCGCGATCTCCCCGACGAGGATCGACTTGGCGACGCCGATCGCCGGCAGGTCGAGTGCGACTCCGATCTGGCAGGCGATGCCGCAGCGGCGCGGGTGCGCCCAGCCCTGGCCGTCGACGAACAGCAGGTCGGGCCGCACTTCGGCGGGCAGCGAGGCGATCGCCGCAGCGAGCGCCGGCGCCTCGCGGAAGCCAAGGTAGCCGGGGACGTAGGGGAAGGGGGCCGGCTCGCTGGCGCCCCCGGTCGCCGCCAATGCCAGCGACGGCCAGTCGAGGACCACGGCCGCAGCGTGGATCACGGCATCCGCGGCGCGGATGTTGGCGCTGACGTCGAGCCCGGCGGCCCGGGACGGCGCGGCGGCCGAGTCGCGCGGATCGACAAGGTCGGCGATGCGCCGCTGGATCGCGGTCGCGTCGCGCAACGTCGCCGGGCGTAGCAGGTCGGTTCGGCTGATGTCCAAGATGATCCGGGGCTTAGCGGGAAGCAGAACGGCCGGCGAGATTCATTCGCCGGCCGTTCCGAACAGACGCAACGCAACTCGTACGGAGCCCATTCAACGCCGCGGCGCGACGCGGGTTGCCGCCCAGCGACTGTTCATCTGGATAGCCGCACGTTCCGCCGTCTTGCGGCGCGGGCGGCGGCGGTGTTAGCGCGGTCGCATCCATAGGGGAGATCAGATCATGGACCTGTCCTTCAGCCCGGAGGATCTCGCGTTCCGCGACGAGGTGCGGGCGTTCATCGACGCCAACTATCCTGCGCATCTGAAGGGCGCCGGCCCGCGCGAGGACCTTAGCCGCGACGACATGCTCGCCTGGCACAAGATCCTCGGCAAAAAGGGCTGGTCGGCCCCGGCGTGGCCGGTCGAATACGGCGGCCCGGGCTGGACTTCGGTCCAGCGCTACATCTGGTCCGAGGAGAATGCGCGCGCGGAGACGATTGCGCCGTTGCCGTTCTGGATCAACATGGTCGGGCCGGTGATCTACACCTTCGGGACGCCGGAGCAGAAGGCGCAGCACCTGCCCGGCATCCTGTCGGGCGACGTGTGGTGGTGCCAGGGCTATTCGGAGCCGGGCGCGGGGTCGGACCTCGCCAGCCTGCGTACGCGCGCCGAGCGTGTCACCGAGAATGGCAAGGACTATTACATCGTCAACGGCCAGAAGACCTGGACGACGCTCGCGCAGCACGCCGACTGGGGCTTCTTCCTCGTCCGCACCGACCCGTCGGCGAAGCCGCAGGAGGGCATCTCCTTCCTGCTCATCGACATGAAGACGCCCGGCATCACCGTGCGTCCGATCATCACGCTTGGCGGCGAGCATGAGGTCAACGAGGTCTGGCTGGAGAACGTCAAGGTTCCGGTCGAGAACCGCGTGTTCCACGAGAACAAGGGCTGGACCTGCGCCAAGTTCCTGCTCGCGCACGAGCGCACCGGCATCGCCGGCGTCGCCCGTTCGAAGCGCGGCGTCGAGCGCCTGCGCGACATCGCCAAGACCGAGCTCGACGAGGGCCAGCCGCTCATCGCCAACCCGTTCTTCAAGCGCAAGATCGCCGAACTCGAGGTCGATCTCGCCGCGCTCGAATACACCGAGCTGCGCACGCTTGCGGGCGAGGCGTCGGGCAAGGGCCCGGGGCCGGAGTCGTCGCTGCTGAAGGTCAAGGGCACCGAGATCCAGCAGCGGCTGACCGAACTGACGCTGGAGGCCGTCGGCCATTATGGCGCGCCCTATTTCCGCGGCTTCCCGGAAGACGGCGCCAACATGCCGCCGATCGGGCCGGAGTATGCGCACCGCGCGGCCCCGACCTACTTCAATATGCGCAAGACGAGCATCTACGGCGGCTCGAACGAGATCCAGCGCAACATCATCTCGAAGATGGTGCTGGGGCTCTAAGGCAGGACGCGACACATGGACTTCAGCTACACCGAAACCCAGACCATGCTGCGCGACACGCTCGCGCGCTTCCTGGCCGACCGTTACGACCATGAAACCCGGATGAAGATCAGCCGCTCCAGCGCCGGCTGGTCGGCCGACGTCTGGACGGCCTTCGCCGAAGAGCTCGGCATCCTCGGCGCGCCGTTCGCCGAGGAGCAGGGCGGCCTCGGCGGCGGGCCGGTCGAGAACATGATCGTCATGGAGCAGCTGGGCGAGCGGCTCGTCGTCGAGCCCTATCTGTCGACCGTCGTCATCGGCGGCGGCTTCGCCAAGCGCACCGGCCGCGACGATCTCGTCGGCGAGATCATCGGCGGGGCGGTGCGCATCGCCTTCGCGCACACCGAGACGCAGGCCCGCTACGAGTGGTCGGACATCAAGACGACCGCGCAGAAGCAGGGCGCAGGCTGGGTGCTCAACGGCCACAAGGCGGTGGTGCGCGATGCGCCGTCGGCGACGCACCTCATCGTGCTCGCCCGCACCTCGGGCGGCCAGCGCGACGTCCGCGGCCTGTCGCTGTTCCTCGTCGACAAGTCGGCGGGCGGCGTCGTCACGCGCGACTATCCGACGGTCGACGGCGCGGTGGCGTCGGAGGTCTATCTGGAGAATGTCGCGGTCGGCGCCGAGGCGCTGATGGGCGGCGAGGGCGAGGCGCTGCCGATCGTCGAGGCGGTTCTCGACGAGGCCACCGTCGCGGTGTGCGCCGAGGCCTGCGGCGTGATGCGCCAGATGCACGCCCAGACCATCGACTACGCCAAGCAGCGCAAGCAGTTCGGTCAGCCGATCTCGGCCTTCCAGGTGCTTCAGCACCGCATGGTCGACATGTTCATGGAACTCGAGCAGTCGGTCAGCATGACGCTGATGGCGACGCTGAAGCTCGATCTTCCGGCGGCCGAGCGCATGGCGGCGGTGTCGGCGGCGAAGTCGCGGGTCGGCAAGGCCTGCAAGTTCGTCGGCCAGTCCGCCATCCAGATCCACGGCGGCATGGGCATGACCGACGAGCTGGCGGTCGGCCATTATTTCAAGCGCGCGACGATGATCGAGAACCAGTTCGGCTCGATCGATCATCACCTTCGCCGCTACGAGCGCCTGACGCTCGACGATGCCGCCTGAGCGCTGCGTCATCGTCCGCAAAGGGGCCGCCGGGTAATCGGCGGCCCCTTTCGTTTTGCGTTTCGCCTGCCTCTTGTCGCTGCGGTCGGCTTTCGGACGGATTGCG
>JADCGM010000353.1 GCA_020249025.1 Alphaproteobacteria bacterium | reverse complement strand
TAGATGCCGCGCACCAGATCGACTTCATCCGCCGGGCCAAGCGTTAGGATCACCCGATCGGTCTGGATGCTCTTTTGTTCACCCCGTTCGAGGAGGCCCTTGGTGGCGCCATGCTCGTCGATTAGGGTCCGTCGCAGGCCGAATCCTGCCGGCCCACCCTGACGATAGCCCTTCTCGATCAGCCGGCCCTGACCCGCGAACACCTTGGTTGAGAGTTCACGGCTGTATTCGCCGGCCATCGCGCGCTTGACGCCTTTGACGATGGTGGAGATCGGGCTGCCATCGTTGTCGAATTGCTCGGCGCAATACTCCACGGCGATGCCGGCGCGTCGGCAGATATATTCGTAATAGGCGCTCTCGTCGGCATCCTGAAAGCGGCCCCAACGGCTGACGTCATAGACCAGCACCAATGTGAAATCAGTGCTCCCGGACTGCACGTCCTCGATGAGCTGCCTGAGCGCATCGCGCCCCTCAATCTTCAGGCCGCTCTTTCCCGCGTCCGCATAGGTCCGGACGATCTCTATCCCACGAGCTTCGGCATATTGCTTGATCGCGTCGGATTGGTTTTCGGTCGAATATTTTTGATGGTCCGTCGACATGCGGACGTATTCGGCAGCCCGAAGAGGACGTTCAGGCTGCCCGGACCGATCGTCGTCGTGAAGTCTCCGGCTCGTCACATCACGCCCTCCTGAAATCGACTGCGGCGGTCCGGGCGACCTACCGCCGCAGCGCATGACGGGCCTCAGCCGTCACTCCGCACGGAAACCAGTGTAACTGCGGAGAAAACGGAAGATGTTGCCGAAAAAGGGCAGGAAATTACCCCTATGGACAGGCGTCCTCGCGGGGCGAGAAATCTACGCGCAGACCATCGCGGAGCTGCTGCGCAAGGAGCATGGCGACAGCCATCGCGCGATCAAGCAGCTCATGCGCCAGACCGAGGCGAGTGAGAGGACCGTCAAGCATTGGCTCTCAGGGCAACACGGGCCGGATACGGTCTATTTCCTCCGTCTCGTGGTTTCGTCGCCGGTCATCAGGGCCTTCGTTCTCGGCCTGATCGAAGGGCCTGCGGCAACCCCGCTGACAGATCCGGTGGATCGCATTTCGCTCGCAAGAGCCCGGGAAGCCTATGTGGCCGGCGAAGCCGCTGGCGGAAGGCCAGCAACAGGCGCGCAACTTAATGACCCTGATCGTGTCCCTGAACGCGACCCTATAAATGTCCCTGATCGGGCGGAACTCAACGAGCGACAACGCTGGTTCCTGGACCGAGTCGCGGACGGCCGGTGCGGCGCCAACGAGATCGTGGCGGCCTGGACGGTGAGCCTGAAAACCGCGCGCCGGGACATCGCCATCCTCAAAGCAGCGGACCTCATCAGCTATATCGGATCGCGGCGGAAGGGACGGTATCGTAGGACGCCAGGATAGCAGGAGCCGCATTCAGGGACGGTTGCTGGACGACTGCCAGGAAGAGATGCTGTCGCCGTGCTCCTCGGGCTTGTCCGATTTGCACGCCACAGCACGACGCGCTGCTACGCCCGAATATTCGAGCTTCCATTCAGCATCATCTATCGCCTTCTATCCGCTTAGAGAGGCGACCGAAGGAATTTGGCATGAGGCAGCAAGTCGAGCCCACCATGAAGCGCACCATCCGGCGGCATCAACTCCGGGAAATGGTCCCTCTCGCCGACACCACGATCTATGACATGGAACAGCGCGGCGAATTTCCCCAGCGCTTCTATCTCACGTCCCGCTGCGTGGTCTGGGATCTAACCGAGGTCGAAGCCTGGTTGGAAGAACGGCGCCGAGCTTCACGCGCCAAGGCGGTGAAGCGTGCGCCCATTCCGGACGTCCAGCTCCGCAAGACCCGCCCCATCAAACATCCGGCTCGGGCGTAAGCAGGTCCATCGTCGGCGGATAGAGGGTCGGCGTGTATTTTTGGCCGGCAACCCAGGCGTCCACCAGGTTGGACCATTCCTGCATCATATGCCGGCGCTGATGCTCGTATTCCGCCTTGTTGTAGATGCCCCGTGAGGATCGCCCGTCCTCATGCGCCAGACACTTCTCGATCCAGTCGCTGTTGAAGCCCAACTCGTTCAACAGGGTCGAGCCGGTGCGCCGGAGATCGTGAACCGTAAAGGACTCCAGCGGCAGCCCTTCCTTCTTGGCTCGCTCCACCACCGCCGTCGTGATCCGGTTGAACGTCGCCCGCGACATGGGCGCGTCGGCGTCGTAGCGCGACGGCAGGACGTATTTGGAATTGCCGGCGCAGGTCTTGAGAGCGATGAAGATGTCGAGCATCTGCTGAGACAGATAGACGTTGTGCGCTTTCGAGCGCTTCATCCGCTCCTTGGGAATCGACCAGACGGCGTTCTCGAAATCGACCTCATCCCAAACCGCGTCCTGCAATTCGCTCTTTCGTACCATCGACAGCAGGATCAGCTTTATCCCGAGCCGGATCGTCGGCAGCGTCGCCACATGCTCGATCTGGCTGAGCATGATGCGGATCTCCGCCGGAGACAGGGATCGGTCCTTCGGCACGAAGGTCGCGATCGACGCCGGGCCAACTTCGTCGGCCGGGTTAGCGACCTTCTCGCCATGCAGAATGGCGAAGGCGAAGACCAGCTTCACGATGTCCCTGACGTGGACCGCCGTTGCCGGAGCTCCACGCTCCTTCACCTTCGCACACAGCCCGCGCAGATCCTCCGGCAGGATCTCCGGCAGCAGCCGGTTGCGAAACGCCGGAAGAATGTCGCGCTCGAAGATTGATCGACGCATGGCGCGCGTGCTGTCCGCCATTCGCGCTTCCTGAAGCCAGCGCTCACCGAACTGGCCAAAGCTCTTCGCCTCCTGGAGGCGACGCTTCTCGCGCTGCTTTTCCTGCGCCGGCGAGCGGCCCTCCGAAATGGCGCGTCGAGCATCGACTACCTTCTCACGCGCCCGAGCCAGGGAGAGCCCAGCGGGACCGTAGCGCCCCAGCGTCAACGTCTCCCGGCGGCCGTTCAGTCGGTAGTCCAGGCGGAAGACGATCGCGCCCGAGGGCTGGACCACGACATACATACCGTCACGGTCCACGATCTTGTATAATTTCTCTTTTGGTTTCATGGCCTTAATGGCGGCGTCGGTCAACATCCACACCCTCCAGATTGGTCAAAATATGCCGGAGAGCGCCCAATTATACCGTCAGGCCAAAAACGGCCCTTCTGATTGGTATTTTCCATGCGTTTACAGAGCATTACGCCAAAAAATATACCGTCAGAAGCCCTCTTAGCCCTGACGGTATATGCGATTTTCGGATGAGACAAGATGCGCCATACCGTCAGCCATACCGTCATTCCGGAGGCTAACCCAGCGATAGATGCCGAAAGATTCCGAGATATTTATTTATATATTTCAGTCGCTTATATCGAATCGTGGCGTATTCTTGGATACGCCCGGATGGGCAAAAATCATTCCCACTCGATGGTGCCGGGCGGCTTCGAGGTGTAGTCGTAGACGACGCGGTTGATGCCGCGGACCTCGTTGATGATCCGGGTCGCGACGCCCGAAAGGAAGGCGCTTTCGAAGGGGTAGACGTCGGCGGTCATGCCGTCGACGGAGGTGACGGCGCGCAGGCCGCAGACGTAATCGTAGGTGCGCCCGTCGCCCATCACGCCGACGGTCTTGACCGGCAGCAGCACCGCGAAGGCCTGCCAGATCGCGTCGTAGAGCCCGGCCTTGCGGATCTCCTCGAGATAGACCTTGTCGGCCTTGCGGAGGATGTCGCACTTGTCCTTCGTCACCTCGCCCGGAATGCGGATGGCGAGGCCGGGGCCCGGGAAGGGATGGCGACCGACGAAGGCCTGCGGCAGGCCTAGCTCGCGGCCGAGGACGCGGACCTCGTCCTTGAACAGCTCCCGCAAGGGTTCGACGAGCTTCATGTTCATCCGCTCGGGCAGCCCGCCGACATTGTGGTGGCTCTTGATCGTCACCGACGGGCCGCCGGTGACGCTGACGCTCTCGATCACGTCCGGATAGAGCGTGCCCTGCGCGAGAAACTCCGCCCCGCCGATCTTCTTCGCCTCCGCCTCGAACACGTCGATGAAGGTCTTGCCGATGAACTTGCGCTTGGCCTCGGGGTCGGTGACCCCGGCGAGCCCGCCGAGGAACAGCTCCTCGGCCTGCACATGGACCAGCGGAATGTTGTAGTGGCCGCGGAACAGCGAGACGACCTCGTCCGCCTCGCCGCTGCGCATCAGCCCATGGTCGACGAAGACGCAGGTGAGCTGGTCGCCGATGGCCTCGTGGATCAGCACCGCGGCGACGGCCGAATCGACGCCGCCCGACAGCCCGCAGATGACGCGGCCCTTGCCGACCTGCTTCCGGATCTCGGCGATCTTGGCGTCGCGGAAGCCCGCCATCGACCAGTCGCCCTTCAGCCCCGCGACGCGGTGGACGAAGTTCGCCAGCAGCTTCGCCCCGTCGGGGGTGTGCACGACCTCGGCATGGAACTGGATGCCGTAGAGCCGGCGCTCCTCGTTCGCGATGGCGGCGAAGGGCGCGCCCTCGGAGCGGGCGACGACCTTGAAGCCCGGCGGGATCGAATCGACGCGGTCGCCGTGGCTCATCCACACCTGATGGCGCTCGCCCGGCGCCCAGAGGCCGTCGAACAGCGCGCAGGGCTCGACGATGTCGATGAAGGCGCGGCCGAATTCGCGGTGGTCCGACGGCGTCACCGAGCCGCCGAGCTGCGCGCACATCGTCTGCTCGCCGTAGCAGATGCCGAGCACCGGCAGCCCGCTGTCGAACACCGCCTGCGGCGCGCGCGGCGAGAAATCCTCGGCGACCGAGGCCGGGCTTCCCGACAGGATGATCGCCTTGGGATTGAGCCGCTTGAGGCCTGCCTCGCCGTCGCTGAACGGCACGATCTCGCAATAGACGCCCGCCTCCCGCACGCGACGCGCGATGAGCTGCGTCACCTGGCTGCCGAAGTCGAGGATGAGGACGGTGTCGTTGGGCGCGATGGACATGCGGCCCTAGAGCAAAAAATCGCCCCGCGGTCCAGCGGCGCGTCGGCCGCCGTTCGCGGGCCGGCTCAAGCCGTGATCTTCTTGCCCGCGAACGGCAGGTCGCGCACGCGGACGCCGGTGGCCGCGAACACCGCATTGGCGACGGCGGCCGCGATCGGTGGGGTGCCGGGTTCGCCGATGCCGCCCGGCTTTTCGGTCGACTCGACGATGATCGTCTCGATCTCCGGCGTCTCGGCGAGGGTGAGCAGCGGGAACTCGCCGAAATTGCCCTGCACCGCGCGGCCGTTCTCGAAGGTGATCGCCTCGTGCAGCGCCGCCGACAGGCCGAAGATGATGCCGCCCTCGATCTGCTGGCGGATGATGCCCGGGTTGACGATGCGCCCGCAGTCGACCGCGCAGGTGACGCGGGTGACGCGCAGGCCCTTCTCGGCATCGATCTCGATCTCGGCGACCTGCGCCACGATCGACCCGAAGCTCTCGTGCATCGCGATGCCGCGCGCCACGCCGTCGCCCGGCCCGGCCATGAAGCCGGCGGCCGAGGCGGCGATCTTCAGCACCTCGGCATGGCGCGGCTTGTCGGCGAGCATGCGCAGGCGGAAGGTCAGCGGATCGACCCCGGCGGCCTGCGCCATCTCGTCGATGAAGCTTTCCATGAAGAAGCCGGTGTAGCTGTGCTCGACCGAGCGCCAGAAGCCGACCGGCACCGGCAGGTCGGTAAAGGCGTGCGATACGCGCAGGTTGGGGATGGCATAGGGCGTGCTCGCCAGTCCGCCGACCGCCTGCCCGCTGGTGCCCTGATCCCCCGCCAGCGCCGGGGCGTTGCGCCCGAAGAAGCTCGCACCGACATCCGGCACCGCGACCACCGCATCGAGCGCCTCGATGCGCTTGTCGGCGCCGAGCTTGGCGCGGAAGCGCGCCTTCGCCGCCGGGCGGAACTTGTCCTGATGCGTATCCTCTTCGCGGCTCCAGATCAGCTGGACCGGCCGCCCGATCTCCTTGGCGATGAGCGCTGCCTGCATGGTCGCATCGGTCTCCGCCTTGCGCCCGAAGCCGCCGCCCAGAAGCGTCGGGAAGATCGTGATCGCCTCGCCGTCGATATCGAGCGCGCGCGCCACCGCCCAGTTGGTGAGCGTCTGCGACTGCGTCGGCGCCCAGACCTCGACGCGGCCGTCGGTGATCCGCACCGTCGCGTTCATCGGCTCCAGCGCCGCATGCGCGAGGAACGGCACGCCATAGGTCGCCTGAACGACGCCCGCGCCGGTGAGCGCGGCCTCGACATCGCCCTCGTCGGCATAGGCCTTGGCGTCCTCGCTCGACAGCGCATCGGTCAGCGCCTTGTCCATCCACGGACCCGCAGGCTTCGCCGCCGTCTCCCAGGTCGCATTGACCGTATCGAGCGCGGTCTTCGCGCCCCACCAGGTGTCGGCGACCGCCGCCACCCAATTGTCGCCGCGGACCACGCCGACGACGCCGGGGCGCGCCTTCGCCGCCTTGTCGTCGACCGATTTCAGCGCCGCCCCATCGACCGGCCCGGCCTTCACCGCCGCATAGACCATCCCCGGCAACCGCACGTCGACGCCGAAGCGCGCCGTGCCGTCGGTCTTGGCCGGAATGTCGAGCCGGGGCATCGCCTTGCCGATCAGCCGCGGCGTCGAGCGCAGCTTCGGCGTCTCCGACGGCTCCTCCTCGCCTGCCGCCGCCGCGATGTCGGCAAAGGCGATGCGGTTGGCCTTGTGGAGAACGAAGCCGCCCTGGGTGTCGCATTCCTCCCAGTCGACGTCCCACTTGCGCGCCGCCGCCTTGCACAGCAGTTCGCGCGCCTGCGCGCCGGCGATGCGCAGCGTGTCGTCATAGGAGATGATCGAGGTCGAACCGCCGGTGAGCTGCAGGTTCAGCCGCTCGACCACCTGCGTCGCGGTCCAGGTCGCGATGCCCTTGAAGGGCGACGGCACCCCGCCCTCGATCCCTTCGATCATCGCGCGGTTGACGTAGAGCGGGTGCAGCGGCGCCGGCTCGACCGCGACCGTCCGCCAGTCCGCGCCAAGCTCGTCGGCGAGCAGCTGCGGCAGCGACGTATAGATCCCCTGCCCCATCTCCGCCTGCGGCACCACGACCGTCACCACCCCGTCGGTGCCGATCTTCACCCAGCCGTTGACGATGGTCTCGCCGGGCTTGGCCGTCAGGTTGAGCGGCACTCGCCGCGGCCATACCGCATAGCCGATGAGAAGGCCGACGGTGGCCCCGGCGCCGATAAGGAACTTGCGGCGGGTGGTGCGGGGCGGCTTGGGGGCGGGCGCGTGCATGGCGGCCAGATTAGCCCGCCGCGCTCCGCCCGGCCAGCCCCGCCGCATCCGGCAGGCGGACAAGTGCGTCGCGGGCACACCCGTCACGCGCACGGGTGACTTGCCGCCCGCAATGCGTATACCCATCTGCCGACACGCCACCGTGCCCGTCACGATCTCTGGGGGAGCGCCCGCTTGCTGAAACGTATCCCGGCCTGGGGATGGGCCGCTCTCGTCGTGATCCTCGTCGCCGGCTGGTGGTTCACCCGCGACAGAGCCCCGAAGGTCGAATATCAGACGGCGGCGATCGAGCGCGGCGACATCGTCACCTCGATCTCGGCCTCCGGCAAGATCCAGGCGCTGAATACCGTCGAGGTCGGCTCGCAGCTCTCGGGCCAGCTCGTCGCGCTCTATGCCGACTTCAACACGCCGGTGAAACGCGGCCAGGTGCTGGCGCGCATCGATCCGTCGACCTTCACCGCCCGCGTCGAGCAGTCGACCGCGCAGGCGCGCGCGGCAGCCGCCGACGTCGCCCGCGCCGAGGCGGCGCTCAAGGAAGCGCAGCGCGATTTCCAGACCAAGTCGTCACTGACCGGCCAGGGCTTCGTCACCAAGCGCTCGCTGGAGACCAGCGAGGCCGCGGTCGCGCAGGCCAAGGCCGCGCTCGCCGCCGCGCAGGCGCAATCGGCGCAGTCGCGCGCCGTTCTCGACCAGCAGCGCATCGACGTCACCCGCACCTACATCCGCGCGCCCGTCGACGGCGTCGTCATCGACCGCTCGATCAACCTCGGCCAGACGGTCGCCGCCAGCTTCCAGGCGCCCAAGCTGTTCGTCATCGCCGAGGACCTGTCGCGCATGCAGGTCGAGGCCGCGGTCGACGAGGCCGACATCGGCCGCGTCAAGAAGGGCCAGGCGGTCGAGTTCACCGTCGACGCCTACCCCGACGACACCTTCAAGGGCGTCGTCTCCGAGGTGCGCATCGCCGGCGTCGAGAACCAGAACGTCGTCACCTACACCGTCGTCATCGAGGCCCCGAACCCCGACCGCAAGCTGCTGCCCGGCATGACCGCCAACGCCAGCATTGTCGTCGGCGAGGTCCGCAACGTGCTGAAGGTCCCGACCACCGCGCTGCGCTTCCAGCCGTCGAGCGTCGGCGCCGAGCGGCAGGCGCAGCAGCGCGCCGAGGCCGGCAACCCCCTGGGCGGCGGCGGCAACTTCATGCGCAGCTTCGGCCGTCAGGACGCCGTCGCCATGACCGAGCGGATGACCGCCGGTCTCGGCATCTCCGCCGAACAGCGGACGAAGATCGAGGACATCGTCGACCAGTCGATGCGCCAGATGCGCGGCCCCAACGTCGACCGCGCCGCCCGCCAGAAGGCGCGCGAGGACATGCGTAAGAAGATCGCCGCAGTGCTGACGCCGGCGCAGCGCGAGAAGTTCGCGGCGATGGCCCCGCAGGGCGGCCGCGGCGGCGGCAACGCCCAGTCGGGCGGCGTCTGGGTGCTCAACGCCAAGGGCGAGCCCGAGCGCCGCTTCGTCCGCTTCCGCACCGGCGACGAGCAGTACGCCGCGGTCGTCGGCGGCCAGCTCAAGGCGGGCGATGCGGTCGTCACCGGCGAGACGCTGCCGGCCGAGGATAAGAAGTGAGCCAGCCGATCGTCGCCGCACGCGATCTCCGCAAGGAGTATCGCATGGGCGACACCGTCGTCGCCGCCCTGGATGGCGTCAGCCTCGAGATCGCGCGCGGCGAGATGGTTGCGATCATGGGCCCCTCGGGCTCGGGCAAGTCGACGCTGATGAACCTCATCGGCGCGCTCGATGTGCCGACCTCGGGCTCCATCGTCATCGACGGCGTCGCGCTGGAGACCGCCGATTCCGCCGCGCTGGCCGACCTGCGCTCGCGCGCCATCGGCTTCGTCTTCCAGCAGTTCCAGCTGCTCGCCCGCCTGCCCGCGCTCGACAATGTCGCGATGCCGCTGCTCTACGCGCGCAGCTTCACCGGCGACGCCAAGGCCATCGCCCGCGACCGCCTCAGCCGCGTCGGCCTCGCCGAACGCTCGCACCATCTGCCGACCGAGCTGTCGGGCGGCCAGCAGCAGCGCGTCGCCATCGCCCGCGCGCTCGTCAACGATCCCGCTATCCTGCTCGCCGACGAGCCGACCGGCGCCCTCGACAGCCGCACCGGCCGCTCGATCATCCGCCTGTTCCAGGATCTGAACGCCGCCGGCCAGACCGTCGTGATGGTGACCCACGACGAGGGCGTCGCCCGCGCCTGCAACCGCATCGTCCGCTTCCGCGACGGCCGCATCGTCGAGGACGCGAAGAACGCCGACGTCTGGCGGCCCGAGATCGAGGAGGCCGCCTGATGCGCGTCGACGCCGCCGCCCGCCTCGCGCTCGGGTCGCTTCGCGCCCACAAGCTGCGCTCGATCCTCACCATGCTCGGCGTCATCATCGGCGTGCTGTCGGTCGTCACGATGGTGTCCATCGGCGAGGGCGCCAAGCGCCAGATCGACGATCAGGTGCGCGCGCTCGGCTCCAACATCATGATCCTGTCGACGGGCTTCGGCCGCGGCCCGGTGCGCCAGCAGGGCTCCGGCACCCCGCTCACCGACCGCGACGCCCGCGCCATCGCGAGCCAAGTCTCCGGCGTCCGCGTCGCCGTGCCCGTGCGCCAGGGCGGCACCCAGGCAGTCGCCGACGGCGTCAACTGGTCGACCCAGCTGTTCGGCACCACCAACGACATCATCATCGCCCGCGACTGGAGCCTCGCTTCGGGCCGCATGTTCACCACCTCCGAGGAGCGCGGCGGCGGCAAGGTCGCGGTCGTCGGCCAGACCGTCGTCAAGGAGCTGTTCGGCGGGCAGGACCCCATCGGCCGCACCTTCCGCGCCAACCGCATCCCGCTGACCGTCATCGGCGTGCTGACTCCCAAGGGCCAGAACATGCTCGGCCAGGATCAGGACGACATCATCGTCGTGCCGCTGAAGACCGCGCAGTCGCGCCTGCTCGGCGGCGGCAACCGCGCGCCGGGCGAGATCAACCAGATCATCATCAAGGCCGAGAACGACCGCGTCATGGACGCCGTCCAACGCGACACCGATGCGCTGATGCGCGAACGCCAGCGCATCGGCCCCGACGAGCCGGCGAGCTACAACCTGCGCAACCTCTCCGAGATGATGCAGCTCCAGACCGCGACGACCAACGTCATGACCGCGCTGCTGTCGGCCATCGCCAGCGTCGCGCTCGTCGTCGGCGGCATCGGCATCATGAACATCATGCTCGTCTCGGTGACCGAGCGCACCCGCGAGATCGGCCTCCGCATGGCCGTCGGCGCGCGCCCCGCCGACGTCCTCCTCCAGTTCCTCACCGAGGCGGCGATGCTGTCGCTGCTGGGCGGCCTTATCGGCATCGCGCTCGCCGTCCCGCTGTGCTTCGCCATCGCCAGCTTCGCCGGCTGGACGGTCGCCATCCCCCCGACGATGATCGCCGTCAGCGTCCTCTTCAGCGCCGGCATCGGCCTCGTCTTCGGCTTCTACCCGGCACGGCGGGCCAGTCGCCTCAACCCCATCGAAGCGCTCCGCTACGACTGATCTCCTTCCCCCACGGGGGAGGCGGACTCGCCTGCGGTGAGCCGGGAAGGGGCGGTTGGGATCGGCCGCACCCCGTCCGGTCGGCCGGGTCGACGCACCTTGCGATTGGCGGCAGGCTCCCTGCTCTGCCATTGACCGCCTGTATCGAAATCGATACACAGATGAAGCCGATCACCTTTCTGGGCGACAGCCTCGCGCGGCTCCGGGCCTTCCCCGTCAGCGCGCGCGAGACGGCAGGCTACCAGCTGCACCGGGTGCAGCGCGGGCTCGACCCTGCCGACTGGAAACCCATGACGACGATCGGCGCGGGCGTCCGCGAAATCCGGGTGCGCGACGCATTGGGTGCGTTCCGGGTGATCTATCTGGCGACGCTGCCGGACCGGGTGCTGGTCCTGCATGCGTTCCGCAAGACGAGCCAGGCGACCGCCCGCACGGATCTGGATCTTGCCGCACGCCGGCTTCGAGACTGGAGGCGCTGACCATGACCGTCCCTGCCCCTGCCGGGTCCGAAGCTCGGACCTTCGCTTCGGTGTTCGAGGCGCTGGCCGACACGCCCGCGGACGCTGCGCACCTGCGCCTCCGCGCCGATCTGATGGCCGCCGTCGGTGATCGCGTCGCGCAGTGGGGCGTGCCGCAAGCCGACGCCGCCGCTCGCCTCGGTATCACCCGCCCGCGCCTCAACGACCTGCTGCGCGGCAAGCTCGGCAAATTCTCGCTCGACGCTCTTGTCACGCTCGCGACCGCCGCCGGTCTGAGCGTCACCCTCCACATCGCCGCCTGACCTCCTCCCCCTGAACGGGAGAGGCGGACTCGCCTGCGGCGTGCCCAGTGGGGTGCGGTTGCCGTGCGATGAGAGGTCCCGTCAGTCTGGCCGTTTCCACGCCCGATAGCGGCTGACCGCCAGCCGCAGCGGTCCGACGACAAGTGCGGACTGAACCCGCAGGTCGAGAGCCAGCGGCGCGCCGCTTCGCCGGTCGTAACGCAGCCTGCAAGCGCGCCCGGTCTCGTCCTCGAACGTGCCCTCGAACCGCTGGAAGATCTCCAACCGGCCCGGCCGGTGGCGGATACAATACCAGCCGCAAGCCCAGATCGGCGGCGTATTGACGGACCAGTGGCGCTCTCACTGGTCCCCCTCGGCGATCACGGTCCCGCCGCCTGCCGCTACGCCTTCGAAAGCACCGCCCGTCCCGGCAGCGTGAACGTCGATCCCGAGCGGCAGATGCGTCCGGCGATCCAGCGGGACAAGGCCGATCAGCTCTCGCGCGGCATCGGCCGAGAATGTGTCGCCGTCGGCTGTAATGACGGCGATAAGATGGGCTGCGCGGGCGTGAGCCTCGACGGCCATCCTCATGGCGACTTGCCGGGCTGTGCGGCTCTCCGCCCCCATAGCGCCAGCAAATTGTTCATCAGCAGCGCGCCAGCAAAGCACGCAAGGAACATTGCAAAATATTCCCCTGGCCTGAGGATCAGCCAGATGGCGAGCCATACTGCCACCCAATAGGCCCAGAGCCCCCACAGCCCCGCTCGTTTCAGCACCGCCCTGAGCAGAGGGTTCGCCTCCGTATCGGCTCCGTAGCGGCAAACACCGTAGGCTGTTGCCAGATACTCAAGAAACGAGTGCACCGTCGCAGCGACCAGCAGATCGATGGCGCGGGGCGCATCAGCGACGAGGTCGAAGCTCATGAGGGGCGAGACGGCATCCGACTCACGTAACCGCGTCGGCCCGCTCCGAGCTGGCAATCGGCCGCTCAGCCTTCGACCGAAGCAGCTGCAACGCCGCGAGCACGGCGACGATCACGGGGAAGAACGCCATGACCTCCCAGCCAGCCACGGCCTGGCAGCCGGATACGATGACCATCGCGAGTACCTTGGACAGCCCCGGCGCGCCGGCGGGATCGTCGCAGTAGCGCAGGATCGCCGCTCCTACGATGCCGCCGAAGGCGAGCGCGACGACCGGCAGTACGCCGTCGTCGAACGGTCCCCGGACACCGAACGGAATGCTGATCGCCCACAACATCGACAGGACGATGAAGATCCGGGTGCCGAACACGAAGCCGCCATCCTTCATCGCAGATCACTCCGAGGTCAGGGAATCCGAAGGCTGCCAGCGGTGATGATGCACGTCAAGGTGGCGGGATCTCGGGTCCGATCCGGAGACTTGGGGGTGGAAAGCGAGCGGCATAGATAAAGGCGCGGAGTGAATCCGCGCCGCGTCGGTCGGGTTCGCCGCTGCGGGCTGGGGCCCTTGCGCCGCCCCGCCGGCCGGGCGCAGGGCGTGCGGCGGTTAGGCGGCGATTGCGGGACGCAATCCCCGCCTAACCGTCGTCGCCCATGCGCAGGGCCGCGATGAACGCCTCCTGCGGGATGTCGACGCTGCCGTACTGGCG
>JADCGM010000352.1 GCA_020249025.1 Alphaproteobacteria bacterium | reverse complement strand
GCGAGCTCGAGTTCAGGACAGCGCGCCGTCACCTCGGCGATGAGCAGCTCCGACATCGTCCGCCGCTTGGCCTCGATCGCCGCCATCCCCGCCTCGGCGGTGATGGCGACGCCCGTCTCCAGTGCCAGCAGCGACAGCACCGGCGGGGTCCCGCACAGCCAGCGCGCCATGCCGTCGGCCGGGCGATAGCCGTCCTCGAAGGCGAAGGGCGCGGCATGCCCCATCCAGCCGGACAGCGGATTGGTCAGCGCCCCCTGATGCCGTCGCGCGACGAACAGGAAGGCCGGCGCACCGGGTCCGCCGTTGAGATATTTGTAGCCGCAGCCGACCGCGAGATCGGCGTTGCAGCCGTTGAGATCGACCGGGATCGCGCCGGCCGAATGGCTGAGGTCCCACAGCACCAGCGCACCCGCCGCTTGCGTCGCGGCGGTGATCGCCGCCATGTCGTGAACCGCGCCCGACTTGTAGTGGACGTGCGTCAGCATCACGACGGCGACACTCTCGTCGATCGCGTCGATCAGCGCCTCGCGCGTGGCGAGCCGCAGCTCCGCCCCGCGCACCCCCTCGGCCATGTAGAGATCGGTCGGGAAGTTGCCCGGCTCGGACAGCACGACGCGCCGCCCGGGCCGCGCCGCAAGCGCGGCCGTCAGCAGCTTGTGCAGGTTCACCGAGGTCGAATCGCAGGCGATGACCTCGTCCGCCCCGGCCCCGATCAGTGGCGCAATCGCAGCGCCGATCCGCGCGGGCGCCTCGATCCAGGCGTTGGCGTTCCAGCTGCGGATGAGGTCGCGGCCCCATTCGCGCGCCACCACATCGGCCATCCGCGCCACGCTTGTCTCAGGGAGCGCACCGAGTGAATTGCCGTCGAGATAGACGGTTGCCGCCGGCAGCCGGAAGCGGTCGCGAAAGCCGCGCAAGGGGTCCACGGCGTCGAGCTCGGCAGGCGTCACAGCGCGGTCCTCACGGTCAGCAGTTCGGGGAAGAAGGGGCGCTTCAGCACCGATTCCAGATAGGGCACGCCCGCGGTGCCGCCGGTGCCGCGCTTGAAGCCGATGATGCGCTCGACCGTCTTCAGATGCGCGAACCGCCATTGCTGCAGGCGGTAGTCGAGATCGACGAGCTTCTCGGCCAGCTCGTAGAGGTCCCAGTGCGCGCGCGGATCGGCATAGATCGCCGCCCATGCGGCCTCGACCTCGGGGCTGGCGACATGCGCCGCACGCACGTCGCGCGCCAGCAGCTCGGCCGGGATGGCGAAGCCCCGCCGGGCGAGCAGGCGCAGCGTCTCGTCATAGAGGCTCGGCGAGTCGATCGCCGCGCTCAGCGCCGCATGCGCGTCCGGGTCCGCCTTGTGGACGGTCAGGTGGCGCGCATCCTTCGCGCCCATCAGGAACTCGATCAGCCGGTACTGCCACGACTGGAAGCCCGACGATGATCCGAGGAAGGGCCGGATCGTCGAATAATCGTGGGGGGTCATCGTGCTCAGCACCTCCCACGACTGGATGAGCTGAACCTGGATCCGCGCCACCCGCGCCAGCATCTTGAACGCGGGCGACAGCTCGTCGACGGCGATCAGATCGCGCGCGGCGCGCAGCTCGTGAAGGCACAGCTTCATCCACAGCTCGGAGGCCTGATGGATGACGATGAACAGCATCTCGTCATGATTGCCCGATCGCGGCGCCTGCGCCGCGAGCAGCCGGTCGAGGCCGAGATATTGGCCGTAGGACATGTCGGTCATGGCCGGGCGCTTTAGGCCAAAGCGCGGGCCTAGTCGAACCGCCTGAGCCAGCCGCCGACTGCAGCGAGATAGGCGGCGGTCTCGTCGCTCTGGATGCGGTGCGCCGCGCCCGGAACGATCGCGACGTCAGCCCCCCGGACCAGCCCGGCATAGCGGCGCACCGTCTCGGGACGCGCCTCGTCGAACTCGCCCGCCAGAAACAGCGTCGGCGCGGTCAGGCGTCCGAGCAGCGGGCGGCCGTCGAAGTCCTTGAGCGAACCGGTGCAGAGAAACTCGTTCGGCCCCCACATCGCCTCGTAGAGCCGGGCGTTGAACGGTTGCGGAATGGTCTTCTCATAGGCCGTCGCCCAGGCCGGGGGCGTCCGGCGGCGGAAGTAGCGTGCGTAGAAGGCGTCGGTCGCGCGCGCATAGTCCGGCGTGTCGTAGCGTCCGCTGCGGTCGCCCGCGTCGAGCGCGGCCTGCACGTCGGCCGGAAGTCCGCTGCGCAGGATCGCGGCGTCGGCGATCCAGTCATCGGTTGCGATCAGCGGCCCTTGCAGGATCACGCTCGCCAGCCCCTTCGGCTGGGCCGCACCGTGGAGCAGCGCCACCGATCCGCCCCAGCTTGCGCCGAGCAGATGATAGCGGTCGAGCCCGAAGGCGGCGCGCACTGCCTCGACCTCGGCGGCGAACCGCCCCGGCACCCAGTTTGCCGGATCGCCCGGCTTGTCCGAATGGCCGCAGTCGAGCTGGTCGTAGAGGATCACCGCGCGGTCGGCGGCGAGCGGCAACGCCGGCAGGAAGGCGGCGTGGCAGCCGCCGGGCCCGCCATGCGCCATGATCAGCGGCGGGCGCCCGCTGTCGAGCCGGCCATTGACCCGCGCGAACAGTGTGCCGCCCGGCACCGGCACGCGCAGCGTCGCATCGGCGGGGTAGGGTGGCGTCAGTGGCCGCGCGGACAGCGCCTCGGGCATCAGCGCCGCCGCCGCCAGCCCGCCGAGCGCCGCGCGGCGGTCAATCCCGCTCAACCTTCGGCCGGCTTCGACTGCAGCTGGACGTAGTTCTGGAGGCCCATGCCCTTGATCATGTCGAACTGCTTCTCGAGGAAGTCGACATGCTCTTCCTCACTGTCGAGGATGCGCTGGAAAAGATCGCG
>JADCGM010000351.1 GCA_020249025.1 Alphaproteobacteria bacterium | reverse complement strand
GAGATGGCGTCCGGCGCTGATGTCGTTCTTCCGGCGGCGCGTGAAGGATCCCTGCGAAGCCGAGGATCTGACCCAGGACGTGTTCCTCAGGGTTCTGGCGACCGGCAAGCCGGTGGAGCGGCTCGACGCCTATATTTTCCAGATCGCCTCAAACCTGCTCGCCGATCGGGCCCGCCGCCTTGCCGTGCGCCGCCGCCACCAGACGGCGGTGCGCCATGACTCCCTGACCGCCATTGATCCGATCGATCCGCTGCGCGTGACGGTTGCGCGCGGCGAGGTCGCCGCGGTTGGCGATGCGCTCCGGCAACTGCCCGAGCGAACCCGGGCGATGTTCCTACTCTACCGGATCGACCAGCTGCCGCAGGACGCCATCGGCGAGCTGATGGGAATCTCTGCGAGCGCGGTGAAACAGCATGTCGCGCGCGCCATGGGTCATCTCTCCGCCACGGTCCGCCATCTGGCCTGACGGCGCCACTGCTGCCTCTGCACGCAGGACGTGCGTCTTACGCCGGGGAACAACAACTCCAGTTGGGAGCATCACATGATCGGTCAAACGATGTGGGGCGCGGGCTGGCTCGCGCTCGCGGTGGCGATGGGTCCGACGTCGGTTTCGGCGCAGGAGCAGCCGTCCGGTTCCGACGAAGCCCAGATGCGCGGCCCGGCCGCCGCCGCCGAGCCCGTCGCCGTCGACCCCGAGATCGTCGTCACCGGCACGCTGCTGCGCGGTGTGGAGCCGCTCGGCGCATCGACGCGTGCGATCACCCGCCAGGACATCGCGCGCAGCGGCCGCACCGACATCGGTGAGGTCGTGTCGCTGTTCACCAATGCGCTGCCCTCGCGAAGCCTCGTCTCGAACCTTCAGTCGACGGACAATTTTTCCGGCGGGGTCTCGGTCGATCTGGGCGGCCTCGGCGTCGGGTCGACGCTGACGCTGCTGAATGGCCGCCGACTTGCCGGCAGCGGCGAGACGTCGGGCGCGGCCGTCGACGTGTCGACGCTGCCGGTGTCCGTCATCGATCGTATCGAGGTCTTCTCCGGCGGCGCCTCGGCGCTCTACGGGTCCGATGCGATCGGCGGCGTCGTCAACATCGTGCTGCGGCGCGACTTCTCCGGCCTGTCGCTCACCGCCGATCGCGAGAGCGACGTGACCGGCGACCCCGGCTCGTCGCCGACGACGGGCGTGGCGGCGCTCGGCGGGCTGCGCTGGTCAGGCGGCGGCGCGCTGCTGTCGCTGTCCTACCGCGATCGTAAGGCGTTGCCCGCCACCAGCCGCGCCCGCTCGCAAAGCGACGATCTGCGGCCCTTCGGCGGCTCGGATCGGCGCAGCGGGCTCGCCCAGCCGGGCAACATCACTGCGCTCGGCGCGATGCTGCCGGGGCTGCCGACGCGCTCGGCGGCGATTCCCGCCGGGCAGAACGGCACGGCGCTGCGCGTCGCCGACCTGCGCCCCGTCAGCGGCTTTCCCGACGACCCCGACTTCGCCGGCAACCGGGCCAGCACCGGCTCCTTCTCCGATCTGATGCCGCGCCAGAAGATCGGTTCGATCTACGCCGCGATCGACCAGCAGGCGGGCGACTGGGACCTGACGCTGGATCTTCTCGGCGGACTCCGGACGACGCGGTCCGCCGGCTTCCCGTCGGCCTCCTATCTGCTCGTGCCCCGAACCAATCCGTTCAACCCGTTCGGGCAGGACGTCGCGGTCGCCTATCTGTTCGCGCGCGAGGCGGGGACGCCCGTCTATGTCGACAAGGGCCGCTCCTGGTCGGCGACGCTGGGCGGCAAGCGCGATATCGGCGGCTGGCGGCTCGAGACCTTCCTGACCGCAAGCCGTGACTCCTCGCGCTTCCGCCAGATCGGCGGCTCGGTCGATCTCGACGCCGTCGACACCGCGCTGGCCCAGACCGACCGGGCGCGCGCCTTCAATCCGTTCGGCGACGGGTCAGCGCAAAGCGCCGCGGTGCTCGGGCAGATCCTCACCGAGCCCGAGGGGGTGAAGCGCTGGTCGACGCTGCAGATGGCGAGCGTCAAGCTCGACGGCGACCTGTTCTCCTTTCCGGCTGGGCCGGTGAAGGCAGCGGTGGTCGCGCAGGCGCAGCGCACGACCTACGACGTGCGGGCGGCGACCGACCAGAGCGGCAGCCGTAAGGTCTTCGCCGTCGGCGGCGAGGTGCTCGCGCCCCTGGCCGCGCGGGCCGACGGCGGGCCGTCGGTCTTCGATCTCAGCCTCGCCGCCCGCTTCGACCGCTACAGCGACTTCGGCAATGCGTTCAGCCCCTCGGTCGGCCTGCGCTACCGACCGGTCGCCGGCCTTTCGCTGCGCGGCGGCTTCAGCCGCTCCTTCCGCGCGCCGAACATGCCCGACGTGCTCGGCACCTCGCAGACGGAGACGATCTTCATCGACGATCCGGCGCGCCGGCGCACGGTGTCGGTGCCGTTGACCTCGGGCGGCAATCCCGACCTTAAGGCCGAAACCGCCTCCATCTGGACGGCGGGCGTGGAGATCGCGCCCGAGGCGCTCGGCGACGTCAAGCTGAGCGTCGGTTTCACCGACACGAGCTACCGCAACCGCATCGTCAACGACCTCAATCCCGACCTCGCGATCGAGGACGAGGGAATCCTTCCCCCCGGCATCTTCGTCCGCAACGCGATGGGCCGGCTGGTCTCGATCGACGCGCGCGCGTTCAATGCGGCGCAGACGAGCCTGCGCGCCGTCGACGCCAGCCTCGACTATGGATTCGAGATCGGGGCGGCTTCGGTCCGGATCGGGGCGGACGCGACCTACACTCTGCGCTATCGCAACCGCCTGACCGCTAATGCCGCGTTCCGTGACGATCTCGGCGAGCTCGGCAATCCGCGGCGCTTCCGCGCCAACGCCAATGTCGGCGTCAGCATCGGGCGCTACGAGGCCGATCTCTTCCTGCGCCACATTGGGTCGGGCCGCGATCGCAATTCGACGCTGCAGCCGCGAATCGCCGCCGACACGACCTTCGACCTGACGCTGGGCGTGGGCCTCGGCGCGGACCGCGAGGGCGTTTATCCCGGCCGCATCAGCCTGTCGGTGCGCAACCTGTTCAACCGCCAGCCCGCCTTCGCCGACCAGCGCTTCGGCTTCGACTATCTCAACGGCGACATCTACGGCCGCGCGGTCGCAGTGAAGTTCGGCTGGGACTGGTGATGGGCGCGGTGGGGATTCTCGGCGGCCTCGGCCTCGGGGTCGTCGCCGGCTGGGCCGCCGCCGGGGGTGCACTGCTCGCCGGCCGGACGATGGTCTGGGCCGCTCCGGCGCTCACGATCGCGGTCGAGATCGCGTTGCCGCTCGCGGCGGCGATCTGGCTGGCGTCGCGGCCCGTGCCGCGCAAGGCGCTGGCCGGGCCGCTGCTCGGCGTGCTGGGGTTCGGCCTCGGCGTCGCCACGGCGGTCGCGGCGCTCGTCGTCCTCGCGACTCCCATCACTTGGGCGCAGGGTCCCCGGATCGCCGCGGTCATTGCTTCCCCGGT
>JADCGM010000350.1 GCA_020249025.1 Alphaproteobacteria bacterium | reverse complement strand
AGGTCGACGACGCCGGTGATGATGTTCAGCGTATGATTGTCGCTGGCGACCTCGAGGTTCGAGGTGACGAGCCACTGGTCGACGTCGTTGCCGAGGTTGAAGAACGCCTTGCGGCCGCTGACGACCACCGGCGCATAGGGGCTGCCGCTCGCCGTCGGCTTCTCGCGCAGGCCGGTGGTGATGAAGCGGCCCTTGCAGTTCGTCGGGTTGGCCGGGTCGCAGTCGAAGTTGAGGATGTTCTCACCGTCGCTCGAGGTCCAGGCGACCGCACCGTTCCAGGTGATGCTGTCGTTGACCTTGAGCTGGACCGCGCCGCGCAGGCCCGACCCGTCGGCGTCGTTGAGACGCTCGTTGGTCGTGGTGTTGCGCACATAGCCGTCATCGTTCTGGTAGTAGCCCGAGAACTTCATGGCGAACTTGTCGCTCATCGGCAGGTCGACCGAGCCGCGCAGGAACTTGCGGTCGAAGCGGCCGTAGCCGACCTCAGCGAAGCCGCCGAACTCGTCGCCCGGGCGCTTGAGGATGACGTTGACCGCGCCGCCCGTCGTGTTGCGGCCGAACAGCGTGCCCTGCGGGCCGCGCAGGACCTCGACGCGCTCGACGTCGAAGAAGCCGAAGTTGTTGCCGTTCTGGCGCGACAGATAGACGTCGTCGACATAGGTGCCGACCGGCGGATCGAAGGTCGCGATCGTCTCGGTGTTGCCGAGGCCGCGCAGATAATAGGCGTTCGCCGACCCGAGACCGGTGTTGTTCGAGCCGAACATGTTCGGGACGTACTGAATCAGATCGAGCGTCTCGTTGACGCCGCGGTTGGCCAGCTCGGTTGCGGTGAAGGCGCTGATCGCGATCGGAACGTCCTGAACGTTCTCGGCGCGGCGCTGCGCGGTGACCACGATCTCCTCGAGGCCCGACTCGGCCGGCGCTGCCGCGGTCTGCGCGAACGCCGCACCCGACACCATCGTCATCGCCACAGCTGTAGTCGTCAGAAACGCCGAACGGATCATATCCAGTCTCCCTGGTCAGGCCTGCGGACGCCCCCCGCGCCCGTGGTGCGGGCCGGACACTAATCCCGCCCGCCGCAAATGTCCGGACAAATTTTTGACAGGCTGCTTCCGTGATGGAATATTGCAACGGCGCAACAGTCGCACAGCGAGAAATCCCGAATGAGTGACGCCGGCCCGAAGGCCTATCTGCTCGTGATCGCCCGCGTGACGGACCGGGGGAAGATGGGCGCCTACGCCAAGGCGCTGGCCGACAGCGGCCTCTATGCGCAGCATGGGGGCTTCTATCGCTTCATCGGACCCGCGGCGGTGCCGCTGGAAGACTGGCCCCAGGGGCAGTCGGTGGTGCTCGCCGAGTTCCCGAACCGCGCCGCCGCCGAGGCCTTCTGGTTCTCGGCGACCTACCAGAACGACGTTAAGCCGCTGCGCGACGGCGCCGGCGAATTCCACGTCGCCCTGTTCGAAGGCACCGCATGATCGACCAGTCCGCGATCTACCCAACGCTCGTCTACATCCACCTCTTGCTGTTCGTGCTCTGGCTCGGGGCCGACGTCGGCGTGTTCCTGCTCGGCCAGCATTTCCGCAAGCGCGAGATCTATTCGCTGCAGGAGCGGCTGACGCTGCTGAAGCTGCTCGTCGTCGTCGACATGACGCCGCGCACCGCCTGGGCGCTGATGGTGCCGCTGTCGCTGTCGGTGGCGAAGGCGGGCGGCTGGTGGGACGCGCCGACCGAACTGGTCGCAGGCGCCTGGGTGATTTCGGCGGTCTGGCTGTTCCTCATCTGGGACGCCCACCTCCACGACATGACGCCGCGCGCCGCACGCGACCGCAAGATCGAGTTCTGGCTGAAGCTCGTGATCACCGCCGGCTATCTGTGGCTCGGCGCCGCCTCGGTGTTCACCGGCGGCCCGATCGGCCCCGACTGGCTGGCGTGGAAGGCGCTGCTGTTCGGACTGATTTTCGTCGCGGCGATCATGATCGACGTCGCCTTCAAGCCCGTCGGCCCGCAACTCGGCCGGCTCATCGCCGAAGGCTCGTCGGACGCGACCGAAATCCCCCTGCGCAAGACGATGGACACCACCCGCATCTGGGTGTGGATCGTCTACCTGCTGCTGCTGGCGACAAGCTACCTCGGCAACACCAAGCCGATCTGAAGGGGGGCAGCCGCTCGTCCGATGCGGGCCGGCTGACGCCGGTTCGGCGGCCCCAACGCCACCCCCGATTGCGGATTATCGGCCTTCGTCTGCCGTTGCGCGCGCGCCACACTTATCCAGCGAACGGGGATTTGTCCGGACAAATTTCTGGACATGCCCGGGTGTGGCGGGGATGCTTTCCCGTCATTTCACCATGGGGGTTCCGCATGCTCTTTTCGCGCAAAGCCTGGCTTCTCGCCGCCGTTGCCACGCTGCCCGTTGCCGCCGCCGCCCAGGAGGCGCAGGCCGCCGCTGAGGCCGGCCCGCTCGAGGAGATCGTCGTCACCGCGCGCAAGACGTCCGAGCGCCTGTCGGACGCCCCGGTCTCGGTGTCGGCGCTGAGCGCGAACCGCATCCAGGAGCTCGGCCTCCAGTCGATCGACGACTTCGCCAAGCAGGCGACCGGCATCAGCTTCAGCCAGGCCTTCGGCCGCTCGACCGACCGCCCGGTCATCCGCGGCCAGTCGAACGTGCTGGCCGGCGTGCAGGCGGGCGTCGAGACCGGCGCCGCCTATTTCGTGGACGGCGTCTACTATCAGGGCGACATCCAGGGCTTCGACCCCGAGTCGATCGAGCGCGTCGAGATCATCAAGGGCCCGCAGTCGGCGCTCTACGGCCGCAACACCTATGCGGGCGCGATCAACTACATCACCAAGGACCCGACCGACAGCTTCACCGGCTCGGTGCGCGCGACGGCTGCCGAATATGCCGAGTATCAGCTCGCCGGTTCGGTCTCGGGCCCGATCGCGGGCGAGAAGCTCGGCTTCCGCGCCGGCGGCCGCTACTACACCTATGGCGGCCAGTACACGAACCAGCTGACCGGCAAGAAGGTCGGCGACGAGCAGTCGACCTCGGGCTACCTCACCCTCGTCTTCAAGCCGGTCGACGACTTCAAGATGCGCTCGCGCGTGTCGTACCAGCATGACGACGACGGTCCGCTCGCGATCTTCCTGCAGGGCGCGGCCGACAACAACTGCTACCCGGGCTT
>JADCGM010000035.1 GCA_020249025.1 Alphaproteobacteria bacterium | reverse complement strand
CGATCTGGCCGCGGCCCCAGGGGCTGTCCCAGCTCGGTTGTTCCGGCGTCGAGGGCTTCCACAGCACGAAATCGGCCGGGCTCTTCTTGTAGGGCGCGACCTCGACGCGGGCGCCGGCGATCATTTCGTCCATCGGCCGCTTCGACAGCCGGCCGTAGTCGGGCCAGCTCGGCACGTCGAACAGCACATGGCCGTCGGCGGCATAGGCATGCCCGCGGTCGATCAGCCGCGCGATCATCGCGATCATGCCGGGGATGTGCGCGGTGGCGTAGGGCTCGATGTCGGGCAGGCGCACGCCCAATGCGCCCATATCGTCGTGATAGTGCTTCGCGAAGCGGGACGTCACCGTCTCGATCGGCACGCCTTCATCGGCGGCCGCAGCGATGATCTTGTCCTCGATGTCGGTGATGTTGCGCGCATAGACGACGCTCGTCTCGCCATAGACATGGCGCAGCAGCCGCGACAGCACGTCGAACACCACCGCCGGGCGCGCATTGCCGATATGGGCGCGGTTGTAGACGGTCGGGCCGCAGACATACATCGTCACCCGCTTCGGATCGGCGGGCTGGAACACGCGCTTTTCGCGCGCCATCGTGTCGTAGAGGCGGATCGTCATGGCCCGCGCCTCATAGCGGCGCGCGCGCGGGATCGCCAGCGCCCTACAGGTCGCCGAGGATCGCGCTCGCCGCGCGCACCGCCGCCTCGCACGCGCCTTCGAGGCCGCTTGCGGCGGTCGCGACATGCTCGCCGGCGAAGTGCAGACGTCCGGCGGGTTCGAGGCAGGCGGTCGCCAGCCGGCTCATCTGGCCCGGCGCCCAATGGTGGTAGGCGCCGCGCGACCATTGTTCGCGCTGCCAGCTGTGGAGGCCGTCCGCCCGCGCCACGAGCTTGCCCTTCGCCGCCGGGCGCGCCGCCTCATAGGCCGCCACCAGCTTCGCCGCGACCGCCTCGGGCGCGAGCCGGTCGGCCCAGTCGGCATGCTCGCCGTTGAGCCAGAAGACGAGGTCGTGAACCCCGCCATGCCCGCCGCCATAATCGAAGACGCGGGCGAGCATGCCGTCGCTCCAGAGGTATTTCGGCAACCCGTCGCTCTCCCAGAAGGGCTCAGTCGCGGTCAGGTGCAGCTGGGTGATGCGCGTGTAGGGCATGCCGGCGATGGCGCTGGCCTGCTGCGGGGACAGCGGCGCGTCCATCGCCACCGCCTGCCGCAGCACGGAGAAGGGGATCGCCGAGATGGCGTAGCGCGCGCGCAGCGTCTGCCCGCCCGCCAGTCGCACATCGACGCCGTCGCGCTCGACGCGCAGCCCCGTGACGGGCGTCGCCAGCCGCACTGGCGTCTTCAGCTTCGCCGCCATCGCCTCGGGCAGCCGCATCGAGCCGCCGCGGATCGTCTGGGTCGGTCCGGCGCCGGCACGGAAGATGGCGGCGGCGCGCAGCAGATGCAGCGTCGACAGCGTGCCCGCCGAGTTGCCGTTGACGTTGCAGGCGGCGAGCCGCTGCGCCTCCGCGCTGAGGCCGGAGTGGGCGAGCGTCTCCGCCAGCGCGACATCCTGCGCCGCCATGTCCGCCGCCATCCAGCCATCCGGTTCAGGCAGTTGCGGCAGTTTGTTGAGGATCGCGTTGAGCAGAGCAGGGGGCTGCATCGCTTTCTCGGCCGCCGCCAGCCGATTCGCGGGCGACCCCGCCCAGGCGTCCGGCGCGATCAGGCTTCCGCCGATGTGGAGCGCGAACCCGCGCGAGGTCGGCGCATCGGGATCGTCGAGTTCGAGCCCGGCCCAATCGATCATGCTGCGCAGATTGCCGTAGCCGCCGCCGACCTGGAGGCCGCCCGCCTCGGGCCGGCCGGGCAGCTTGTCGAGCGTCAGCATCCGCCCGCCGACCCGGTCGCGCGCCTCGACGACGACGACGCGCGCGCCCGCCTCCTGCAGCTGCATCGCCGCGGTCAGCCCGGCGATGCCGGCGCCGATGACGACGACATCGGCCTCGGTCGCCGCCCAGGCGGCGCGCGGGGCGAGGCCGACGACGACCGCGGCGCCTGCTCCTGTCAGAACCGTGCGCCGTCCGATCATCGCCGTCTCCCTTTCCGCTGTCCCCGGCATGTCAGCCGAATCACAGGGACATGTCCCTGCGTTCGATCAATGCCCGCCGGATTTGGCCTCCGTCTTCGGCTTGCCGACGATCTTCTGGAAATAGGTCCAACTCGTCTCGTTGGGGCGGGTGTCGTCGCCGGGCGGCGGGGCGACATAGGCCGGATAGTTGGTGCGGATCTCGGCCTTCATGACTTCGGGCAGCTCGTCGAAGCTGTTGAGCATCTGGCCCGTCGCATTGAAGATCATCATGCCGGCGCGGTCGCCCATCTTCATCCACGGCAGCCACTGCGCAATGCGCACCCAGGCCACCGCTGCATCGGCGGTGTCGTACTTGGTGTCGCGAACCTTCTTCTCGTCGGCGAAGAAGTCGAAGATCTCCATCGCCTGATAGGTGCCGCCGACATAGTCCTGATAGTCACCGGCGAGCGGGTTGCGGTAGAACAGCGGCACCTCGACCGCCATGAACACCCGGCCGTCCTCGATGCGGGCGCGGAAGGGCTGCGGCTTGCCGTCCTTGTCGCGGCCGAAGCTCGGGGGCTGGTTCACAGGGTCGTTGGCGACATGGATGACGTCGACGGTCTCGCCCGTCCACGGCACCGTCCACTTGCGCAGAACCTCGCCGGTCTTGGGATCGAGGTAGAGCATCAGCTCGCGCGAGACGAGGCGGTAGCCGACGCCGCGGACCGGGTCGTTGACCGTCACGCACTGGCGGATGTTCATGCCTTCGAGCGTGAACAGAAGCCGGTCGCGCTCGCCCGGCACGCGGCTGTAGGCGCGGCCCGACCAGTGATAGGTCTTCGGCACATTGTCCTTTAGCGAGCACTGGAACTTGCGGCTCGCCAGCACGCCGTCGTCGGGGTTGGCGAGATCGAGCATCCGCGCCGAAGCGGCGCTCGCGAGCATCGTCGTTGCAGCCAGCGCCGCCAGAAGTACCGCCTTCATCGAAACCCTCCCTATGTCCGCCAGGCGGCGAGCCAGGGGTGCTCGCCCGTTTCGCCGGTTGACTTTATATTTGTCCGGACAAATTAGGGGAGCGTCAAGCTGTCAAACGGAGACCGGAGCGATGCGGCCAGGCGTGATCGAGGTGGGACCCCAGCGGTACCGCGAAACCTTCGGGCGCTACTTCGAGGACTTCGTCATCGGCGACGTTTACGAACATCGCCCGGGCCGCACGATCACCGAAACCGACAACACCTGGTTCACGCTGCTGACGATGAACCAGCATCCGTCGCACTTCGACAACGTCTACGCCGCCAAGACCGAGTTCAAGCGCCCGCTTGTCGCCTCGCCGCTGACGGTTGCGATCCTCGTCGGCCAGAGCGTGTCGGACGTCAGCCAGAAGGCCGTGGCCAATCTCGGCTGGAAGGAAATCAAGATGACCGCGCCGGTGTTCGCCGGCGACACGCTTTATGCCGAGACCGAGGTCATCGAGAAGCGCGAGTCCGCCTCCCGCCCCGAACAGGGCCTGGTCACCGTGAAGACCATCGGCAAGAATCAGGACGGCAAGGTCGTCTGCGAATTCCTGCGCACGATGCTGATCTGGAAACGCGGCTTCGGACCGGGGGACGATTGATGAAGCCGCGGCGGCCGCCCGCTGGAGCAGGGATCGCGACTGCGATCGCTGCGAAGCGCGCGGACTCGCCGCAGCGACCGGCCGGCGGGGCAGGCCGCTCCGGCGGTTTTGCCGCCGGTAGGGCTGGCCCGACCGACGCGGCCTGATGGAGGATAGAATGGCCACCGCCTACAACCAGATCCGTCACGTCGACGCCGCCTTCGAGGCGCAGCTGATCGACGCGATCGACAAATGGATCGAGCGCGATCTGAAGCCCGTCGTGATGCATCACGACCACAACGACATCTGGCCCGAGGAAACCGTCAAGCAGATGGCCGACCTCGGCCTGTTCGGCGCGACCATCGGCGAGGAATGGGGCGGGCTCGGCCTGCCGGCGACGACCTATGCGAAGATCATCGCGCGCATCTCCTCGTTCTGGATGGCGCCGACCGGCATCTTCAACTCGCACCTCATCTGCGCGCTCGCGATCGAGAAGTTCGGCACGCCCGCGCAGAAGGCGAAGTGGCTGCCGAAGATGGCGACCGGCGAGATCCGCGGCGGCCTCGCGCTCACCGAGCCCGACGCCGGCACCGATCTCCAGGGCATCCGCATGACGGCGCGCCGCGACGGCGACGATTATGTCATCAACGGCACCAAGACCTGGATCTCGAACGGCATCAAGGGCCATGTCTTCGCGCTGCTGGTGAAGACCGATCCCCAGGCCGATCCGCGCTACAAGGGCATGAGCCTGTTCATCGCCGACAAGCGCCCGGGTTTCCGCGTCGGCAAGAAGATCGAGAAGCTCGGCTACAAGTCGATCGATTCCGCCGAGCTGATCTTCGAGGATTATCGCATCCCCGCCGACCAGCTCATCGGCGGCGTCGAGGGGCAGGGCTTCTTCCAGGCGACCGGCGGGCTCGAACTCGGCCGCATCAACGTTGCCGCGCGCGGCGTAGGCCTCGCCGAGGGCGCGCTGCGTCTGGCGACCGAATATGCGCAGGTCCGCCGCACGATGGGCAAGCCGATCGCCGAGCATCAGGCGATCCAGCTGAAGCTCGGCGAGATGGTGACCCGGGCCCGCGCCGCCCGGCTGCTCGTCGAGGACGCCTCGCAGGCCTT
>JADCGM010000349.1 GCA_020249025.1 Alphaproteobacteria bacterium | reverse complement strand
TACCGCCACTCGGAAGGCTACACCCCCGACTGGCCGGGGCTGGCCGAATTCAAGGGCCGCATCGTCCACCCGCAGACCTGGCCCGAGGATCTCGATCTGACCGGCAAGCGCGTCGTCTGCATCGGCTCCGGCGCGACCGCGGCGACGGTCGTCCCCGCCATCGCCGGCCAGTGCGCGCACGTCACCGTGCTCCAGCGCTCGCCGACCTATTTCATCCCCGGGCGCAACGCCAACGAGATCGCCGACACCCTGCGCGAACTCGAAGTCGACGAAGCGTGGATCCACGAGATCACCCGCCGCAAGATCCTTCACGATCAGGCGATGATGACCCAGCGCTGCCTCGACGAGCCCGATGTCGTGCGCGAGGAGCTTCTCGAAGGCGTGCGCGCCTTCGTCGGCCCCGAGGAGGTCGCGAAGAATTTCACGCCGCGCTACCGCCCGTGGCAGCAGCGGATCGCCTTCGTGCCCGACGGCGACCTGTTCCAGGGCATCGCTGCCGGCAAGGCGTCGGTGGTCACCGACGAGATCGAGCGCTTCACCCCCGAGGGCGTCCGCACGAAATCGGGCGAGCTTCTGGAGGCCGACGTCATCGTCACCGCCACCGGCTTCAACCTGTCGGTGCTCGGCGACATCGCGGTCAGCGTCGATGGCAAGCCGCTCGATTTCGGCCAGAGCGTCACCTACCGCGGCATGATGTTCACCGGCGTGCCCAACATGCTGTGGATCTTCGGCTACTTCCGCGCCAGCTGGACGCTGCGCGTCGACCTGCTCTGCGATTTCGTCTGCCGTCTGCTCAACCATATGAGCGCACGCGGCGCGGATGTCGTGCGGGTGGCGCTGCGGCCCGAGGACCGCGACATGCCGCTGCTGCCGTGGATCGATCCGGACAATTTCAATCCCGGCTACCTCATGCGCGGCATGCACCTGCTTCCCAAGCGCGGCGACAAGCCCGAATGGCAGCACACGCAGGATTACTGGCGCGAACGCACCGACATTCCGGCGATCGACCTCGACGGCGCCGAATTCGTCTACGAGCGCGCCGGGGTGAAGGCGGCGGCGTAGCGGGGCGCGACGGGGCGCTTAACCGCCCCGCCTGCGCATGCTAGAGGCCGCGCAATGAGCAAGTCGCTTCCGCTCGCGCACAGTCTCGCGCTGCTTGCCCCCGCCGGGCTTCTCGGTGGCGCGCTGGCGTTCCAGCACCTCGGCGGCCTGCCGCCGTGCGAGATGTGCATGTGGCAGCGCTGGCCGCATCTGGCCGCGCTCGCCTTCGGCCTGCTCGCGTTCCTGCTGCCGCGCCAGCGCGTGGCGCTCGTCCTGCTCGCCGGCGCGGCGATCGTCGTCAGCGGCGGCATCGGCCTCTATCACGCTGGCGTCGAGCAGCATTGGTGGGAGGGGCTGACCCGCTGCTCGGCGATGAACGTGCCGCAGGGGTCGGCCGATTTCATGCGCGATCTCATCGCCGCGCCGCTGGTGCGCTGCGACGCGATTCCATGGCAGATGTGGGGCATCTCGCTCGCGGGGTGGAACGCCATCCTGTCGACCCTTTCCGGAGGTCTGGTCCTGTGGCTGACGAAGCGTTGAGGCTCCCCGGCGATCCCGCCCCCGACAGCGCGGCGATGCTGCGCGTCGATCAGGCCGGCGAATATGGCGCGATGCGGATCTATGCCGGCCAGCTCGCCGTCATGGGCGGCCGCCATCCCGACGCCGCGGTCATCGAGAAGATGCGCGAGGGCGAGCGCCGCCACCTCGCCACGTTCGACCGCATGCTCGCCGAGCGCCGTGTCCGCCCGACGCTGCTCCAGCCGCTGTGGCATGTCGGCGGCTTCGCGCTGGGGGCTGCGACCGCGCTCCTTGGCCCGAAGGCCGCCATGGCCTGCACCGCCGCGGTCGAGACCGAGATCGACCGCCACTATTCGCAGCAGCTCGACGCGCTCGGCGACCGCGATCCCGAGCTGTCGGCGCACATCCGCGACTTCCAGGCCGACGAGGTCGAGCATCGCGACACCGCGATCGAGCACCGCGCCGAGGAAACCCCCGGCTACCCGCTGCTGAGCCTCGCCATCCGCGGTCTCTGCCGCGCCGCGATCAAGGTCAGCGAGCGGATCTGATCGTCCGCTACTTCGCCTTGAACGTCGCCAGCCGGTAGAAATAGAGCGCGACGAGCAGGACGATGATCACCGCCCCGATCGGATCGACGAAGCGGTCGATGTCGTCGAACGACACGCCGAGGCCATAGCCCGCGAACGCGAGCAGCGCCGTCCATGTCGCCGTTCCCAGAGTCGAGAAGACGAGGAAGCTCGACGGCTGCATCTTCAGAACGCCCGCTGGTACCGAGATCAGCGAGCGCGCTGTCGGCACCACTCGCCCGATGCCGACCGCCGCCGGCCCGTAGTGATCGAACCAGCTGCGCGCCTTGCCGACATCGTCCGGATGGATGGTGAGCCAGCGCCCGTGCTTTTCGGCAAAGGCGCAGAAGCGGTCGTAGCCGTAGGCGCGGCCGACGAAATACCAGAAGATGTTGCCCGCCATCGCGCCGGCGACGCCCGAGGCGATGACGCCGGGCATCGTCAGATTGCCCTTCGCCACCTGCAGCCCGGCAAGCGTCATGATCACCTCGGACGGGACCGGCGGAAACACCGTTTCGAGGAACATCAGGAAGGCGATGCCCCAATAGCCGCCCTGCGCGATGAGATCGCCGAGCCAGCTACCCACGCCGTCGCGCCTCGATCGCATCCCAGATGCGGCTCGGTGTGTCGGTACCGTTGAAGCGGTCAATGGCCATGATGCCCGTCGGCGACGTCACGTTGATCTCCGTCAGATGCCCGGCGATGACATCGATACCGACGAAGACGAGCCCGCGCCGTTTCAGTTCCGGCCCGAGCCGCGCGCAGATCTCCTCCTCGCGCGGCGTCAGCCCCGTCGCCTCGGCCGAGCCGCCGGCGGCGAGGTTGGAGCGGATTTCGCCCGCTTTGGGGAGCCGGTTGATCGCGCCCGCGGGTTCGCCGTCGACGAGCACGATGCGCTTGTCGCCCTTCGACACGTCGGGAAGGAACTGCTGCACCATGAACGGCTCGCGCCAGACATGGCCGAACAGCTCGACAAGCGCGGGCAGGTTGGCGTCGGACTTGCCGATGTGGAACACCGCCGATCCGGCGTTGCCGTAGAGCGGCTTGACGACGATCTCGCCGTACCGCTCGCGGAACGCCATCGCCTCGTCGAGCCGCCGGGTGACGAGCGTCGCCGGCATAAGGTCGGCGAATTCGAGCACGAACAGCTTCTCCGGCGCGTTGCGGACATGCGCCGGGTCGTTGACGATGAGCGTCCCCTGCTTCTGCGCCAGCTCGAGCAGATGCGTCGCGGTGATGTAGGCCATGTCGAACGGCGGGTCCTGCCGCATCAGCACGACATCGACGTCGGCCCCGAGGTCGAGCAGCTCGGCGTCGCCGTCCCAGCGGAAATGTTCGCCCGCGACGCGCTGGACGGTCAGCCGCCGGGCGCGGGCCAGCACCCGGCCGCCGTCATAGGACAGGTCGTGCGGCGTGTAGTGCCAGATCGCATGCCCGCGCGCCTGCGCCGCCAGCATCAGCGCGAAGGAGGAATCGCCGCCGATGTTGATCGTCTCGATGGGGTCCATCTGGACCGCGACGCGCAAGGCCATGGGTCGTCATCCGCAGCACCGGGCGAACGCGGCCCGGCCCAAGGCAGATAGAGCGCGCAGGCCGCCGTGGCGAGGGGGGATGTCCCGCCCTCGCCACGTCATCCGCCTCAGCTTCCGGCGGGCTTCTGCGCCTGCATGGCCTTGAACCAAGCCGGCAGCTCGGGATCGGGCGCGCGCGGCACCGGCTGGCCGGCGGGCACCGGGGCGGGCTGCTGGGTGCGCGCATACCATTCGAGCGATGAGAGCGACGGCTCCTCCCACTTGTCCGGCGCCTTCAGATATTTGGGGTTGGTCTTCTCGATATAGTCGAGCGTGCGGCGGTCGATCTTGTTGATATCGTCCACCGAGCCCATGAACGTCTGATACTGGCAGTGGCCGGGCGTCGGGCCCATCAGCATCCACGGCAGCCACGGCGTCGTCCGGCTCCAGGTGCCGTGATATTCGACGCTCGTCTTCTTGGCGTCCTGCATGTCCTCCCAGGGGATCTGGTAGAGGAAGCTCTCAGTCACCTGCGCGAACGGCACCGCGCTTTCGCGCGGCCACTTCGCCGGCTGCAGCGCCGACGGGTAGAACAGATTGATCGCGCTGTAGAGGTTGAGCGTGTCGCCGCGCTTGGTCCAGTCGAACTGGAGCGGCTGACGCGGCGGCGCGGCGCGGTTGAGGCCGCCATAGGACGGCGGCGCCGGCCGGAACTCGGTGATCTCGTGGTTGAACGGATCGTTGGCGATCGGAACGACCTTCACCGTCTCGTTGAAATAGGGGTTGGTCCACTCCTCGAGGATCTCGCCCGACTTGAGGTCGGTGTAGAGGCCGATCTCGCGCAGCACCTTGCGATAACCCGAGCCGCTCTCGTGCGGGAGCAGCTTGGCGCAGGACAGCATCGTGAAGCCGACGAGGTCGCGGATAGCCTCGCCCGGCCGCACGCCGAGCACCACGCCCTGCGCCCAGCCGTACTTGGTCGACGTCATGTCGGTGTTGCCGAGCAGGCGCGCCCACGCCTCCCGGTTGCCGACCGGGGTCGCCAGATCAAGGAACGCCCCCTTCGGATTCTTGATCGGGGCCCCGGTATGCGAGCCGCCCTTGCCGGCGGCCGCGACGGCGGGGGCCGCCGCACCGGCGGCGGCGAGCAGGCCGGCGCTCATCAGAAAGTCGCGACGCTCCATCATCCCTCTCCTCGAAAATTTGTCCGGACAATTGCGCAGCCCCGTTGACGCCGGGACATTTCGGCATAGTCTATCCGCATGCCGGATATCGACGACGACTCCTCGCCCTCCCGCGACGGCAACATCCGCGCGATCTCGCGCGGGCTCGCCGTGCTCCAGGCGGTCAATCGCGGCGGGTCGGTGACGATGATGGACATCTCGCGCCAGTCTCGCGTCCCCTATCCGACCGCCTGCCGCATCGTGCAGACGCTGATGACCGACGGGATGATCGAGCGCGAGCCGGCGCGCAAGCGCTACCGCGCCACCGCGCTCGTGAAGACGCTCTCCTACGGCTATCAGGAAGAGGACAATCTCGTCACGGTTGCGCGGCCGCACATCGTCGCGCTGTGCAAGAAGGTCGCCTGGCCGATCTCCGTCACCACCCGCGTCGGCCACATGATGATGGTGCGCGATTCGACGCACAAGATGACGTCGCTGACGCTCAACAACTATGCCCCCGGCTACACGCTGCCGCTCACCGAATGCTCGACCGGCAAGGCCTATCTCGCCTTCTGCGACCCCGAGGAGCGCGCCGACATCCTGCGCGGCATGCGCGAGCTTCAGGGCCCGGCGGAGCGCATGGCGATCCTGACGCTGCACGACGAGGCCTTCTTCCGTGACGTGCGCGACAAGGGCTTCGCGACGCAGGCGCGGAACGCCTACACCGCCAATCCCGGCAAGACCTCGTCGCTCGCGGTGCCGCTGTTCCGCAAGGACAAGGTCTGCGGGTCGATGGCGCTGATCTTCTTTTCCTCAGCGATGACCATCAAGCAGGCGCAGGACGCGTTCCTCGAGGACCTCAAGCGCACCGCGCAGGCGATCTCCGCCGAACTCTGACCGAAGCGGTCAACTATCCGCTGGATGGATAAAGCTGCGAGCGCGGCATGTGCGGCGCTGGCGCTTGGGGTTTGTTGCGACCCTGCGACATCCCGGAGGTTTTGCCGTGGGCGCGTCAAGCAGGGCGCGTCCGGGGAGACGGCAAAGACGGGACGGCAACGGGAGATAGGGGACATGCGCGTTCGTCATACCGCAGTTGGAGTCAGTGTTTTCGCCATGGCCGCGGCGCTTGCCGCGCCGGTTTCGGCCCAGAACGCGGGAACCGCGACGGCCGCCGAATCGGGCGCCGAGGAGAATGCCAACGAGATCATCGTCACGGCCCGCCGCTCGAACGAGCGCCTGCAGGACGTTCCGATCGCGGTGTCGGCGCTCAGCGCCGAGGATCTGAAGCGCCAGTCGGTCGACGATCTGTCCGACATCGCCGAGAAGACCGTCGGCTTCGCCTTCGAGCCGTTCACCGGCCTGCTCGCCCAGCCGACCATCCGCGGCCAGACGAACCTGCGCACGACCTCGCCGGTGCAGAACGTCGCGACCTACCTCAACGGCATCTACCTTCAGCGGAATTACTTCATCGATCAGAGCCTGCTCGAGCTGAGCGGCGTCGAGATCATCAAGGGTCCGCAGTCGGCGCTCTACGGCCGCAACTCCTTCGCGGGCGTCATCAACCTGACGGCCCGCTCGGCGAACGCCGAGGACTTCGCCGCCGGCATGACCGGCACCTACGGCAGCGACGAGCGCATGGACGTGCGCGGCTCGTTCAACGTGCCGATCATCCCGGGCACACTCGGCGTCTTCGTCGCCGCCGGCCATTCGCAGTTCGACGGCACCTGGAAGAACAACCACCCGCTCGCCAACGCCGGCGGCGCGACCGACGGCAATGTCGGCGGCTGGAACAAGGAAGCCTATCAGGTCGGCGCGGTGCTCAACGTCGGCGAGTCGATCACCGCCGACATCAACTACTTCCGCACCGAGCGCGATCAGGAGCATGTCGCGGGCTACACGCTCAGCACGGCGGGCCTGACCTATAACTTCAACTCGGTGAATGCGAGCCCGACCGGCGTCGGCGCGGCCCGCCAGAACCGCCTCTGGGTCGGCCTGCTGCCGGCGACGCCGCCGGCGAACTCGGCCGGCGAGACCCGCCTGCCGGGCCTCGTCATCGATCCGCGCGCCTACGGCCTGCGCGGCCCGACCGACGTCGTTGTCGGCAAGCTGCGCTACGACAACGGCGGCCCGCTCTCGGTCGAGTACACCTACGGCTACACCAAGGCCGAGGTCATCGCCCGCGGCTCGTCGGCGCGCGATCCGCTGACCCCGACCGTGGTGTTCGGCACCAACTTCGGCGTCGTCTTCGACGCCTCTGGCACCGACAGCGCCTTCACCAGCGACAGCCACGACCTGAAGATGCGCTTCAAGTTCAGCGACAAGATCTCGGGCTTCGTCGGCAGCAACTTCCAGAAGACCAACGACATCGAGTCGAACGCCTCGGAGTTCGCGCCGGTCAACTCGCTCCAGGAGCCGAACCCGGCGTCGCGCTTCGCGGTGTTCCCGGGCGCGCCGATCCCAACCGCCGTCACCTTCCGCCGCACGACCTTCCTGCAGCGTGAGGAGAAGGTGTTCTCGACCTACGGCTATCTCGACATCCGTCCCAACGACCGGGTCGCGATCGCGCTGGAGGGCCGGTACACCACCGAGGATCAGGACGCGGCCGATCTCATCGCGCCGAACCTGCCGCCGAACCAGGCGACAGTCGCCAACGTCACGCCGACCGCGACCCGCACGGCCAAGTTCTTCACGCCGCGCGCCTCGGTCACCTACAAGTTCAGCGACGACAACAACGTCTATGCGTCGGTGGCGCGCGGCTACAAGTCGGGCGGCTTCAACGGCGTCGCGGCGCTGTTCAACGCGACCTTCACCACCCAGCTGACCCCGGGCACGGCCTTCGCGCTGTCGCAGCAGACCTATGCGCCGGAGACCAACTGGACCTACGAGATCGGCTCGAAGAACAGCCTGCTCGACGGCCGCGCGACCCTCAACGTCGCCGCCTACTACACGGACTGGAAGAACCTGCAGTCGAACGCGGTTCGCCTCAATCCGAACGGCCTGCCGCCGGCGTCCTTCGCCGCGATCGTGCCGTCGGTCATCGGCAACATCGGCGACGTGCGGGTGTACGGCATCGAGGTCGAGGGCACCTTCCGCGTCGCGGAGCCGCTGCGCCTCAACTACGGCCTGTCGTACAACAACGCGCGCTACAAGTCGGGCACCTACTCGCAGCGCTTCGGTGCCTCGGGCAACTGCGACGGCACGGTCTGCTCGTACACCACGGTGCCGGCCTTCCCGTACCCTGTCCTCGACATCAGCGGGAACCAGCTGGAGCGCACGCCCGAGTTCGACGCCCTGCTCGGCGCGACCTACGAGCGTGAACTCGCCAACGGCTGGGACTATTTCCTGCGCGGCGACGTGACCTACCAGACCAAGCAGTTCGCCGACGAAGGCAACCTCGCGTTCGTGCCGTCGCGCGCGATCGTGAACGCCTCGACCGGCATCAACGCCGGCAAGGTCAATCT